>DASWFM010000054.1:0-14676 GCA_036394235.1 Solirubrobacteraceae bacterium
GAGTTCGGCCGCGTCCTGACCAAGGACGTATCGATCAGCTCGCTCGACGGCACCATCGCCGCGGGTGCTGCGACGAGCACCACCGCTGCACCCGCAACGGCGCCGTCCGCGTCGTCCACGACGACGGCATCCTCGACATCCACGCCGCCGGCGAGCTCGACCGCAACCTCTTCGACCGGCGCGGTGCCCGCCTCGAGCGCGACCACGGCTTCGCCGGTCAGCTCGGCCACGCCCGCGGGCAGCGTTCCGACCTTCTCGATCGCCGGCTGCGCGACCTCGCAGCGGACCGTCGCCCAGGCGATGCAGCGCCTGCGGCTGATCGACGGCGTCTCCGAAGTGACGCTCCAGAGCTCCACCAAGACGCCCTCCGGCTCCGGCGCTGGCACCGCCGGTGGCTGCTCGGGACCCAGCTTCGCGATGACGGTCACCTTCGACGCGCTGCCCAGTGCAGCGGCCGGCGCCGCGGCGGTCAAGTCGAAGGCCTCCACCGTCTCCGACAAGGCTGCCACAGGAGGTGCACTCCGATGACCGGTCGCGATCGCATCGTCGTGATGGTCCTCGCCGTTCTGGCCGTTGCCGCTGCCGGCTGGATCCTGGCCGTCTCGCCGAAGCGCAAGGAAGTCAAGACCTACGAAGGCCAGGTCACGAGCGCCCAGACCCAGCTTTCGACCGCTCGCAGCCAGCTCGCCGACGCCAAGGCTGCGCAGGCGCGGTACACCTCTTCCTACGCAGCCCTCGTGCGCCTGGGCAAAGCCGTGCCGCCGAGCCAGGAAGTGGCCTCGCTGGTCTACGAGCTCGAACAGGTCTCCAACCGCCGCTCCGTCAGCTTCAACTCGATTGCCAGCACCGGATCGAGCCCCGGTGCGGCCCCGGCCGCCGCGGCGGCGACGACGACGGCCAGCGCGGCCTTCACAGCGATGCCGTTCACGTTCATCTTCAGCGGCGGCTACTTCTCGCTCGAACACCTCTTCCACGGACTCACCAGCTTCACGACACACTCGAGCGAAGGCAACCTCGAAGTGAGCGGCCGCCTGCTGACGATCCAGAGCGTCAAGCTGACGCCCGAAACCAGCACGTCCCCGGGTAAGTCCGCCAAGAACCCCACGCTGAGCGGGACAGTCACCGCGAGCGCCTACGTGCTGCCCGCGGGCCAGGCGCTGACCGCGGGCGCCACATCGACCTCGCCGACCGGCGCGGCAGCCACGGCGCCTGCTTCGAGCACCGGCTCGACCTCGCCGACCGCACCCGCTGTGGCGAAGGTGCTGCCATGAACGAGCTGCTCGCATCGATTCGCGCCGATCTCACCGACCGCCGCCTGCTGCCTGCCGTCGCACTCGTCGCCGCCTGCCTCATCGCCGCGATCGCCTATGCGGCGCTCGGCGGCTCCGGCGGCTCGTCCACGCCGCAGGCCTCGGCCGGCCCCGTCGCGAAGCCCGCGCCGGGCATCGCCGTCACCTCAACGACGCCGCAGCACGCCGTCGCCGAGACCACCGACGGCTCCAAGGAACAGGCTGCCGGCAACGCCCGCAACCCGTTCGCACCGCTCCCCGGCAGCGCCCCGGCCGCCACCAGCTCAACGTCGACCACCAGCTCCGGCAGCTCGACCACGAGCGGCACGACCGGCCCCTCGACAGGCACTGAAGGCCCGAGCGGCGCCGGCGGCGCAACGCCTGAAACCGGCGGCAAATCGCAGGGCGGCGAACCCAAGAAGCAGAGCAAACAACCGAAGATCGTCTACGACGTCGCGATCGAGTTCGGCACGCTGCCCCCGGGCACGACCCCGGAAGACGCCCAGCTGACCCCCTTCACCAAGCTCAAGCTGCAGACGCCTCTGCCCTCGGCGGAGCTCCCCCTGCTGGTCTTTCGCGGCGTCACCGCGAAAGGCAAGGCGGCGACCTTCACGCTCGTCGGCGAAGCGATCCTGTCCGGCACCGGCTCCTGCCTGCCGAGCGCCACGCAATGCGAAGCGGTCGACCTGAAGCCCGGCGCGACCGAGCAGCTCAGCTACCTTTCCCCGGAAGGCCAGACGACCGTCTACGAACTGCGGGTCCTCTCGATCGCACCAGAGAAGCGGAAGGCCAAATCCGCCAAGGCTCGTGGCTGGGCGGTGTCGCGTGCAGGCATTGAGGTGCTCCGCATCAACGACCTCGAGACGCTCCCTTTCCTGCGCTACTCCTCGCAGCCCGGGGTGCTCATCTTCCCCCCGCACAAGGCCTCCGCCGCGCGCGCCCGCATCGCGCTCGTCACCGCCGCGCACTGAGCCCGGCCGGCACCTAAATAAGCTTGGGGCCGTGGAGCTCCGACTGATCACCGCCGGCGAGTCGCACGGCCCCGGCCTCACCTGCGTGGTGGAGGGGCTGCCCGCAGGCCTGCCCCTGACCGCCGAGGAGATCAACGCCGACATGGCCCGCCGCCAGCTCGGCCACGGCCGCGGCGGGCGCATGAAGATCGAGCGAGACACCGCCGAGGTGACCGCGGGCGTCCGCCACGGTCTCACCCTCGGCAGCCCGATCGCCCTGCAGGTGCGAAACCGCGACTACGCCAACTGGGAAGACCGCATGAGCCCCTGGCCGATCGACGAGGAGACCGCTGAGGTCCACCTCCCGCGTCCCGGTCATGCCGACCTGGTGGGCACCCAGAAGTACAAGCAGTCCGACGTGCGCAACATCCTCGAGCGGGCCTCAGCCCGCGAGACCGCCGCGCGGGTCGCGGGCGGCGCGCTCTGCAAGGCCTTCCTGCGGACGCTCGGCGTCGAGGTCTACTCTCACGTCGTGCAGATCGCCTCCGTACGCGCACCCGAGCGCGAACGGGCTCTGTCCGCCGAGGACTTCGCGGACGTCGACAGCTCACCGGTGCGCTGCCTGGACGCCGACGCGGGCAGGGCGATGGTCAAGGAGATCGATGAACTGCGCCGTGCCAACGAGTCTCTCGGCGGCGTCTTCGAGGTGCAGGCCTTCGGGCTCGTTCCCGGCCTCGGCTCGCACGTCTCCTGGGAACAGCGTCTCGACGGCCGGCTCGCCCAGGCAGTCTGTTCGATCCAGGCGATCAAGGGCGTCTCGATCGGCGACGCCTTCACGATCGCCGGTCTGCCGGGCTCCGCTGCCCACGACGAGATCTTCTACTCCACCGAGCAGGGCTACTTCCGCGAGACGAACAGGGCCGGGGGCCTCGAGGGCGGGATGACCAACGGCCTGCCGCTGATCGTGCGGGGCGCGATGAAGCCGCTGCCGACCTTGACGAAGCCGCTGCGGTCAGTCGACACAGAGACCCACGAGCCCGCCCAGGCGCTGCGCGAGCGCACCGACTCCGCCACGATCCCCGCCGCGGGAGTGGTCGGCGAGGCGATGGTCGCCTACGTGCTGGCGGGCGCCTATCGCAGCAAGTTCGGCGGCGACCACATCGACGACGTGCTCGAAGCCGTCTCGGCCTACCGGGAGCGCATCGGGTGGCCATCGTCCTGATTGGCTTCATGGGCGCCGGCAAGTCGACGGCGGCCCGCGAGCTGGCCACCGCTCTCGGCCGGGAGCCGGCGCTCGACACCGACGAACTGCTGGCCCAGCGGTTCGGTCACCCCGTCGCCGAAGAGTTCGAGCGCAGTGGGGAGAAGGCGTTCCGGGCGGCCGAGGAGGAGCTGGTGCTGGATGTCCTCGACAAGGCCCGTCCTGAAGAGGTGATCGCGCTTGGCGGGGGCAGCGTGCTGTCCGAGCGCGTGCGGCGTGCGCTGGACGGTGAGGCGACCGTGCTCCTGGACATCGACGTGGACACCGCCTGGGAGCGGGTCTCGGCCAACGGCGCCGCGCCGCAGCGGCCGCTTGCCGCCGACCGAGAGTCCTTCGGGCGCCTTCACGCCGAGCGAGGGCCCGTCTACGAGCGCCTCGCTGCCGCAGTTCTCGGACCCTTGCCGCGCGGCGCGTTCGCAGCGATCGCGCCGTCGTTGACGATCCTCAACCACCTCGAGGGGCGGGCTCGCCTGCTGTGGGCCACGGCTGCCTCCGGTGACTATCCCGTGCTGATCGGCGAGGGCCTGCTCAGAGAGGAGGGCCCCCGGATCCTCGAAAGCTGGCCCCTCGACCGCGCCGGCTCGCGGGCGTTCGTCGTGACCGACGGGAACGTCGCCGAGCGCTACGCCGGGCGCCTCGGCGAGACCGCCATGACCGTCACGATCAACCCCGGCGAGCAGAGCAAGACGCTCGCCTCCGCTCAGCGCGTCTGGACCGCCCTCGCAGCCGCCGGGATGACCCGGGCCGATCATGTCCTGGCGCTCGGCGGCGGTGTCGTCGGCGACCTCGCCGGCTTCTGCGCCGCGACATACCAGCGAGGCGCTCCCGTCGTGCAGGTGCCGAGCTCCCTCGTGGCCCAGGTCGACTCGGCCTACGGGGGGAAGACCGGCATCGATCTGCCGGCGGCGAAGAACTACGTGGGCGCCTACCACCAGCCGGCCGGCGTGCTGGCCGACCCCTCGGTCCTTGCCACGCTGCCGCCCGCCGAGCTCGCGGCGGGCTGGGTGGAGGTCCTGAAGACGGCGCTGATCGCCGGCGGGGATCTGTGGGAGTCGGTGGCCGCCGGTGCCGAGCCGGACGCCGAGACGATCTTCGCGTGCGTACGCACGAAGCTCGCGATCGTCGCCGCCGACGAGCGCGACTCCGGGCCCCGGCAGCTGCTGAACCTCGGCCACACCGTCGGCCATGCGATCGAGACCGCCACGGGCTACGCGCGCTACCGCCATGGCGAGGCCGTCGGCCTCGGCCTGCTCGTCGCGCTCCGCTTGTCCGGCCAGGATGCGCTGCGCGAGCAGGTCCGCGAGCTGCTTTCCGCACGCGGCCTGCCCGTGCGACTCGAGGGCGTCACGGTCGAGGACGTACTCGCCGCGGTGCAGCGAGACAAGAAGCGACTCGGGGCCGAGGTGCCGTTCGTGCTCCTCGACGGTCCGGGACGGGTCGCATACGGCCGCACCGTGCCCGAGGCCGAGGTCCGCGCCGCCATCGAGGAGCTGCCGCGATGAGCGGACCGGGTTTCAGGATCGAGGTCATGAACGGCGTCAACCTCGACCAGCTCGGCAACCGCGACCCGGACCTCTATGGCACGCTCACGCTGCCCGAGCTCGAAGCGATGGTCGAGCAGCAGGGGCGCTCGCTCGGGCTCGAGGTGAGCTGCTTCCAGAGCAACCACGAAGGCGCTTTCATCGAGCACCTACACGGCTTGCGCGGCGCCGCGGGCGGCGTGATCTTGAACCCCGGCGCCTGGACGCACTACGCGTGGGCCCTGCGCGACGCCTTGGAGATCGCCGCCCTGCCGGCTGTCGAGGTGCACCTCTCCGACCCGCTCGCCCGAGAGCCCTGGCGCCACCAGTCGGTGATCGGCGAGCTGTGCTTCGCGTCGGTGCGGGGGCGTGGCCCCGAGGGCTACGGCGAGGCCCTGGCCCTGCTGCTCGAGCGCCTGGAGCAGGACGCGTGATGGCAACATGAACGTGCCCGCGGATAGCGACGCGTTCGCCCGGCGGCTGCAGCTGCTGCAGGCTCGGATCGAGGGCTCGGAGCTCGACGTGCTGCTGCTCGCCGAGGCCGTCGAACTGCGCTACATCACGGGCTACACGGGCAGCAACGGCCTCGCCCTGGTGCCGAACGCTGGCGGTCGCGGCGTGAGCGGCGGGCGCGCGCAGTTCGTCACCGACTTCCGCTACGAGGCCCAGTCCGCCGCGGAGGTCGCGCCGGCATTCGAGCGCTCGATCGTCACGGGGGAGCTTGGCAACTCGCTGCCGGCGCTGCTCGACGGCGAGCGCGGCAGGCTCGGGTTCGACGCCTCGAAGCTCTCCGTCAAGGCCCACGATCGCCTGCGCGGGCTGCTGCCCGGAGGGTGGGAGCTGGTCAAGGCGGATGGCCTCGTCGACGGGCTTAGGCTCGTCAAGGAACCCGGGGAGATCGCGCTGATCGCAGCCGCCTCCGTGCTCGCCGACGAGGCGCTGCAGGGGGTCCTCGAAACGGGCCTCGCCGGCCGCACCGAGCGCGAGGTCGCCTTCGAGCTCGAGACGGCGATGCGACGGCTCGGCGCCGAAGCGCTCAGCTTCCCCTCGATCGTCGCCTCCGGGGCGCACGGCGCGCTGCCCCACGCGCAGCCGCGCGACGTCGAGATCGCGCCCGACGTACTGGTGACGATCGACTGGGGCGCGATGCTCGACGGCTACTGCTCGGACTGCACCCGCACGTACGCTACCGGCGAGGGCATCGGCGAGCAGCCACGCGAGATCTACGCGCTCGTGCTCGAGGCGCAGCTCGCCGGGCTCGCCGCGGTGCAGTCGGGTCCGAACGGCCGCGAAGTCGACGCCGCCGCACGCGACGTAATCGATCGCGCCGGGCAGGGCGAGAACTTCGGCCACGGCCTTGGCCACGGCGTCGGCCTCGAGGTCCACGAGGGACCGCGCCTGTCGCGCACGGCCGGCGATGAGCCGCTCGAGGACGGCAACGTCGTGACCGTGGAGCCGGGGGTTTACCTGCCGGGCCGGCTGGGCGTGCGCATCGAGGACCTCACGGTCGTGCGGGACGGCGGCAGAGACGTCCTGACGGGGCTCTCGAAGGACCTCACAGTTATCTCCTGAGGGCTCTCCAGCACGCCGAGCCGGGGCCTCTGCTCCGGACCGGCGGGCGCCGGGCGAGCGCGGCGAGGGGAGGCCGTCACGGCGAGCAGCTGGAACGAGAGCCACCCGAGCAGCGTCAGCGACCAGGCGAGGAAGATCGCCGACTGGGCGTCGGGCGAGACGCGGCCGGGCAGCCACTGGAACTGCGCCCAGGCGAGGACCGTGAGACCCAGGGCGAGCACCGGCGGGCGCCGCCGCGGGCCGCCGGCCTCCCAGGCGGTGAGCGCGAGGATCGCCGGCAGCAGGTAGTAGATCGTGTCCCACGTGTCGAGCACGCAGCGGGCGAGCAGCGTGACGGCCAGGGCGAGCAGAGCCGTGCGAGCCGGCAGGCGCCGGCCGGCGGTCCGTCGCCACAGCCCCGCGGCGATCGCGAGGCCGGCGAGGAGGATCAGCGGATGGCTGATCTCACCGGCCCAGGAGGGGGCGATGCGGTAGCCGGGCTTCTGGACTCCGAACAGGCCATGCACGAGCGAACCGTGGTGACCGAAGAACCAGAAGACCTGCCAGGGCTGGAAGACCGTCGTGGACGGCGCCGCGGCGGTGCCGGCTGCGGTCGCATAGGAGCCGGCGGCGCCGATCAGCAGCGGCGCCTCGATCACAGAAGCCGCGGCCAGCGCGCAGAGCGCCGCGGGCAGGCGCCGGGCAGGCGGCAGCGCGAGCAGCACGGGACCCGCCGCGATCAGCGCCCACTGCTTGTTGGCCACGGCCAGACCGAGCACCGCGCCCACGGCCAGCGCACGGTGCCGGCTCACGGTGGGGGCGCCGGCCAGCAGCACGGCGGCCACGCAGGCGCTCGCGCCGAGCAGCTCCTCGGGGTGCCCGAGTTCGAGCGCCCGCAACGTCACCGGATTGGCGACCAACAGGCTCAGCGTGACGGCCCGCGCGAGCGCCGGGCGACGATCGGCGCGCATCCGCGCGAGCAGCCACACGCCGAGCAGCGCCGATGCGAGCAGGCAGGGGATGGCGAGGAAGCGGTAGACCACCGGTTCCCCCGCGCCCCAGAGGCCAGGCAGGAGAGCGAACGGGGCGCGCTCGATCAGCGATCCTCCGTAGACGGGCGAGAGCGACAGGAACGCGTGAAGGTGCCCCGCGTTCAGCGCTTCGACGGCCGGACCGAGCTCGACTTCGTAGTCGTTCCAGGCGGGTCCGTAGAGGCCCAGCCAGGCCAGCGCGGCGCAGCCTGCGGCCGCCGCCAGCGCGCAGAGAGCGTTCTCACGGAGAACTCGCCGCATGGATTCGCATCGACCCCGGGAACCCTCGACTTGAGTGCCCCGCAGCGGTTATGGTCGTCCTGCAGACGATTCGCCCGGAGGGGGTGCGCGGCCGGCAGGCCGGTGCGGCTCCGAGGGACGCCAGGACACTTTCGCGAACGCACGAGGAGGCCCAACGCAGATGCCCTCGCTCCTAGACCTGACCAGCCAGGGCGACGTCGGCACGATCGCCGACGAATCGAAGCTCGCCTCGGTGACGCTGATGACTCCGCAGCAGCTCTACGAGCTCTGGGAGCGCCAGCAGTGGTCCTCGCACACGATCGACCTCGAGCAGGACCGCGAGGACTGGCAGCAGATGGACGAGGAGCTGCGGTCGCAACTGGCCTGGAACCTGTCCTCGTTCTTCATCGGCGAGGAGCGCGTGACGACGCAGTTCTCGGGGCTCGTGATGGCCTATGAGAGCCAGAGC
This sequence comes from Solirubrobacteraceae bacterium, assembly GCA_036394235.1. Classification (GTDB taxonomy): domain Bacteria; phylum Actinomycetota; class Thermoleophilia; order Solirubrobacterales; family Solirubrobacteraceae; genus Palsa-744. The sequence continues at coordinate 8,312 of DASWFM010000054.1, forward strand.
GAAGAGGCCTTCCTGGCGACACAGCAGGTCGACGAGGCGCGCCACGCGCAGCACTTCAACCGCTTCTACGAGCAGGTGCTGGGGATCGACGGAACCTTCGAGGACCGCCTCGAGCAGGCGCGCGGCGATCTCAACCCGGCGTTCGTGGAGATGTTCGACGGCGTGCTCGTCGACTGGGGCCGGCGGCTGGTCGCAGACCCCGCCGACATCGAGGCCAAGGTCGACTTCGTGACGCTCTACCACATGGTCATCGAGGGCACCCTGGCGCTGACGGGCCAATGGTTCCTGACCGATTACATGGAACGCAAGTCGATCCTCCCGGGATGGGTGGAGGGCTTCAAGCTGATCTCCCAGGACGAGCACCGCCACGTCGCCTACGGCACCTGGTTCCTGCGGGAGAAGGCCAAGGACCCTGAGCTCAGACAGCGCATCGTCACGCGGCTGGCCGAGCTGATCCCGCTTGCGGCGGCGGTGCTCGTCCCGCGGGGCGCCGATCCGGAGGACTACGCGATCCTCGATTACTCGATGGAGGAAACGAACACCTTCGCCTTCAACGCGCTGAGCAGGCGCCTGAAGGTGATCGGCATCGACATGGCGAGCCTGGGGGCCGCTGCCTGAGGGCGCAGGCGCGCCGGCGGCTCCGCCCCGTCCGCCGCCGTGGGTGTCGACCCGCTGACTTGACACGGGTGGCCGTCGGCGTTCACTTCTGATACAAGAACGGGCGGCCCGTAACCGCGCCGGGGTGTCGCGGGGGCCGCGCAGCCCACCACAGAGGGAGAAGCCCGATGACGCCCCGCCGCCTCGCCGCCGCCCTGACAGGCGCGATCGCCTGCCTCGTACTCGCCGCCTCCGCCGCCCAGGCGGCGCCCCTGCCGGTCGAATACAACGGACTCACCGGTTACGCGCACTCGAGCCCGACGGCGAGCCCGCCGGGGGCGAACGACTGGTCCTGCAAACCGAGCAGCGCACATCCCAGGCCCGTCGTGCTCGTGCACGGCACGTTCATCGACATGGCGGGAGACTGGCAGGCGCTCTCGCCGCTGCTGGCCAACAACGGCTACTGCGTGTTCGCGCTGAACTACGGGTCCTCGAACGGCAGTGGCGCGTTCGGCATCGACGCGACCGGCCCGATCCCCGCATCCGCAGAAGAACTCTCGGCTTTCGTCGCCAGGGTTCTCGCCGCGACGGGAGCCAGCCAGGTCGACCTGGTGGGCCACTCCCAGGGCGGGATGATGCCGCGCTACTACCTCCGCTTCCTCGGCGGCGCCGCGAGCGTCGGCGCGCTCGTGGGGCTTGCGCCATCCAACCACGGGACGACCGTCAACGGGTTCTTCACGCTCGCCGGCCTGATCCCCGGCGCCGAGTCCTTCGCCGGCCTCTGCCAGGCGTGCGAAGAACAGGCCGCCGGCTCGCCGTTCCTGACGAAGCTGAACGCGGGCGGCGAAACCGTCGGCGGGGTCCGTTACACGGTGATCGAGTCGGCCAACGACGAGGTCGTGACGCCCTACACCTCTGCCTTCCTCACGGGCAGGCACGTCACCAACATCCTGCTGCAGGCCCAATGCCCGCTCGACCAGGGCGAGCACCTGTCGATGCCCTACGACCACATCGCCGACGCCGACGTGCTGGACGCGCTCGACCCGAGGCATCCCGTCGCGGCGGCGTGCACACCGGTGCTGCCGGTCGTCGGGGGGTGAGCGGGGGGCGGAGAGCGGCGGCCGGCCCCACGCCGCCGGCGAGGACGAAGCCGGGCGAGAGCCAGCCGTTCGACGCCGTCTGTACCGGCGAAGTCGACGACGGGCGACGGGCCTTGCCAGAAACACGGCTTGTAGACGGACGTCTGCGGACCATATAACGAGGCGGTGCTCAGCGCGCCGGGGGCGGCGAACCGTCTCGTTCTCGCCGGACCTCGGTGGGGTGGGGCGGCCATGGATGGACCGACGATGAGTAGGTCACGCCGACACGGTCCGCGCTGGGCACGAGCAGTCCGGGCCGCGCGACCGCCATCCCCTCTGCGGCGGTCGCGCCGGCCCGGACCCAGGGCGCCGTCGGGCGTCGCCGCACGGTTGCGCCCGACGAATCGTGAACGTGACGGATGTCACCGCGGGGAACTCCTGGTTCGGTGACAATCCGCTGATGGCGGCAGAGGAGACGATGGGAGCCGAGTTCGTGGCGGCGCTAGCGGCGAAGGACAGCGAGGCGATCGCCGCGATGCTCGACCCGCAGATCGACTTCCGGGCGCTCACGCCCGGGCGCAGCTGGGAGGCGAACGATCCCCCGCAGGTGCTCGAGACGCTGTTCGGAAACTGGTTCGAGCCGAGCGATGAGATCATCGAGGTTCTGAAGGTCGAGACCGACAGGGTCGCCCAGCGCGAGCGGGTGGGCTACAGGCTCGCCGTGCGAAACCCCGAAGGGAGCTTCGTGGTGGAGCAGCAGGCCTACCTCTCCGGGTCGGGCGGGCGCATCGCCTGGATGCGCGTGCTCTGCGCCGGCTACCAGCCTCACCAGACGGCAAGCTAGCCGTCAAGCAGCCCGGAGAGCCCTGTGTGATCCGGGATCACGTGTGGGACCCCTGCGAGTCCGGCGAAAGCCGAATCGGCCGAGACCAGGGCTTGCATGCCAGTGCGGGTGGCGGATGCCGAGAGGACGGCGTCGAAGGCGCCGAGGGAGTCGTCGTTCGCGAACATCGCAAGGCCGGCTGTGAGGTCCTCGACGGTGGGACTCAGCAGAGGGGCGAGCAGCTCGGCGTAGTCGCTTCCGAGCGTGGCCGCATCGCCGCGGTCACGGCGGCGAGCCCGAACGTGGACGAACTCCTGGATCGCCTCGACAGTGGTCGTCGCCTCGATCTGACGTTCGGCGATCGCCGCGATCAGAGCGCGGCAAGGATCTCGGAGCGGGTGGTCGTCGCCCTTCGCGTAGACCAAGACAGTCGTGTCGAGCAGGATCACGCGCGTCGGGCGCGGAGCGCGTCGAGCTCTTCGCGCAGATCTGACGGGTGAGGGACCGTCATGTCCGGGGCGTCCAGCGGCCGCCGTCCGGCGGCCAGTCGCCTGGCGTCTGGGTTCGCAAGGCCGCGGTCGATCGCCTCGCGAACGATCGTTGCCACCGACACGCCGCGGTCCTGCGCGGCTGCGGTGATTCGCCGGTGGCGATCGTCGTCGATGAGGATCTGCAGTCGATGGTCCAGAGACATACTCATACTGTCGCATGCGCAGGTGATTGCAGATCGCGGTTCGCAAAACGGTTGAGGCGAGCGGCCGAGGCCCTCGCCTCAGCGCCCGCCGCGATCTGAAACAGCGCAGCGCGGCTATCGTGGTCGAGCAGGAGATCGACAGCACAGTCCTCCGGCCGCGGCTGGGGCGGCGAGCCTCCTATGATGCTCGGCCGGGGCTCGCCTCAATCGCCAGCTTCAGCGCTCCACCGATGAAACGGCAACCGCATCGTATCTTTGGCCTCAGAAGGGCTGATCCGCGTTGATAAGCACCAACCAGTTGACTTTGGTTCGTTGAACCACATCCTGCTGTTGGGCTTCTAGATCAGCCCTTCGTCTGGCCAGTGAGAAGGTTCGCGGAACGGCAATCCAAGGCCGTATCGGACCACTCGCCCGTTGGTGACCGGGATGCAGGCGCGGCGCTCGATCCGGACTCTGGTCGGCTGGCGGGCTGGGTAGACGAACACGATGAGGTCCGTACGACCGCCACCCGATTCCGGGCAGCTCGTTGCGATCTTGCCGATCGGCGGGAGCTGATCCAGCAAGTGGGCCAGCAGCTGGACCCGAGACGAGTCCGTGGCCCAACGGTCTCCTGCGGGCGAGAACCCACCTGGACGGCGGACAGGCGGAGGTACGTAACGGCAGATGAGGGCGAGCTTCGGATCGTCGGGCACCAGACTGGCCGCGCTCGCCGTTCGGGGATCCAGTGATGGGGCCGAGGGGCATCGCGTCTTCGCTCGCGCCCGAGCGAGTTCGTTCGGCCTGCCGGAGGAACCGGTCCCACCGCAGCCGGCGGCTGCGATCGAGAGGGAGGCGAGCACCGCCAACAGGGCTGCTTGCACGATCCTCCTATGATGCTCGGCCGGGGCTTGTCTCAACCGGCGGCCATGCTGCGCGCCGAGAAACGGCAACCACATTCGAGATTTTGGCTCTAGAAAGGGCTGATCGGCCATCCTGTCCACGAATCAGTTCAAAAACGGCAACCACATCGAGGTGGACGGCACGATCTACAAGATCGTCGAGTTCCAGCACGTCAAGCCGGGCAAGGGCGGGGCGTTCGTGCGGACGAAATTGCGTCGCGCGTCGGACGGCAACGCGATCGACCGGACATTCCGCGCCGGTGAGAAGTTCCGCGAGGTGCGGACCGAGGCGCGCAAGATGCAGTTCCTGTACGCCGACGGGACCGACGCCCATTTCATGGACAGCGAGTCCTTCGAGCAGATGGCCGTCGCGGAGGGCACCCTGGCTGAGCCGCTGCGATGGCTGAAGCCCAGCAGCGAGGTGGACGTGCTGTTCATCGACGGGGAGCCCGCCGACATACAGCTGCCGAGCGCGGTCGAGCTGGAGGTCGCCGAGGCCGACCCGGGCCTGCGCGGCGACTCCGTGTCAGGCGGAGGGACGAAGCCCGCGACGCTCGAGACGGGCGCGGTGATCCAGGTGCCGCTGTTCGTCGAGCCCGGTCAGAAGATCCGCGTCGACACACGCTCGGGCGAATACGTCGCCCGAGCCTGAATGCGCCGTTCCGATCAGCGCCGTGCAGCAGTCGTCGCCCTCTACCAGCACGACCTGACGGGCCGCGAGCTGTCCGAGACGCTGCCGGACGGCGCGTCGCTGTTCGCTCGCGCGCTGGCCCATGCCGCAGCCGACCGCGCCGAGGAGCTCGACGCGGTGATCGACCGCCACGCCCATGGCTGGTCGGTGGAGCGCATCCAGCCACTCGAGCGGTCGATCATGCGGATCGCCCTGATCGAGATGCTTCACCCGGACGCGGCGCCGGCGGATGAGCCGATCCCACCGGAGGGGGCGATCGAGGAGGCCGTCGAGAGCGCGAAGACGTTCTGTGGCGCGGAGGCCCCCGCCTTTGTCAACGGGGTGCTGGCGGCAGTCCTCCGCGAGGTGCGCGAGAATGCCCGCATCCGATGAGCAGTGTCGAGCGCCTTGACGAGATGATCGGCCGCCTCGGGCGCGCCGCAGAGCAGCTTCGCTCCGGCGAGCTCTCGCCGGACGCCGCGGCCACCCTGGTCGAGGACTGCGCCGCCCTGGCCACCCAGGCGGCGGCCGAGCTCGAGCAGCTCACGCGCGCCGAGGTGCCGGCGCCCGCTCCCGGCCAGGACAGCCTTCTGTAGGCGCCGGCCGGGCCGTCCATGAGCGCCAGCTACCCGGATCACCTCCGCGAGGAGGTCGAGCGCTACCTGCAGGGCATGAGGTTCTCCGAAGAGCCGCTCACGGCCGGCCTCGAGGAGGCGATGCGCTACTCGCTGCTGGCGGGGGGAAAGCGCATCCGCCCGGTGCTGGCGCTCGCCACAGCTCGGGCCGTCGGCCTGGAGCAGGAGCAGGTGATGCCGCTGGCCGCCGCGCTCGAGTTGATCCACACCTACTCGCTGATTCACGACGACCTGCCGGCGATGGACGACGACGAGCTGCGCCGCGGCCAGCCGACGTGCCATGTCAAGTTCGGCGAGGGCGTCGCGATCCTCGCCGGCGATGGGCTCTACGCAGAGGCCTTCCGGCACCTGCTCACGATGCAGCGATCGGAGCCCGAGCGGGTGCTCGCCGCAGCGGCCGAGCTGGCGACGGCAACCGGTGCGAGCGGCATGGTCGGCGGCCAGTACGCGGACATCAGCGACGGCACGCCCCCCGGGCCACAGGCTCTGCGTCGGCTGCACGAGCTGAAGACTGGCCGTCTGATCGGCGCTTCGGTGCTATGCGTACTACTGTTGACGGGGACCGCTGACGGTCCCGAGGCCACCCTCTTCCGCCGTTTCGCAGCGGAGCTCGGGGTACTCTTTCAGATCGTCGACGACATTCTCGACGTGACCGGCACCGATGATGCACTGGGAAAGCCACGAGGAAGCGATGAGCGCCACGGAAAGCGAACCTACGTGAGCGAGTTCGGCATCGACCAGGCCAGGCGCCTGGCCGCCGAGTCGCACCGCACCGCGAGGGCGGCCCTCGCCGAGCTCTCGGAGATAGGGGCCGTGCAGGCGGGCTCGACGAGCGAGCTCGAGGACATCGCCGACTTCATCTACACGCGCACCTCATGAGCCTGCTGGAGAACATCGACGGTCCCGAGGACCTGCGCGGACTCTCCGAGCAGGACCTCGCGCGCCTGGCCCAGGAGGTGCGCGAGCACATCATCGACACCGTCGGGGAG
>DASWFM010000055.1:0-8973 GCA_036394235.1 Solirubrobacteraceae bacterium
CTCGTCGCCTCCCAGATGTCCTCGCTGTCGGCGCTCGGGTCATAGCCCTCGGCGAAGGTCGGTCGCAGCCCTGCGATGAACAGCTCCTCTGTGACGAGCTCTGAGATGCGGGGTCCCTGCTCTGGGTCGAGCAGCGCCGTCTGCAGGGGCTGGGGGCGGTGACGCTCGGGGTAGAGGCCGCCGTTGAGGAGGTGGAGCGCCCGCAGGCGAACGCCGAGGCGACCCTCGGCGGCGCGCGCCAGCAGCTCCTGAGCGACAGACACGCCGTAGTCGTGGGCGACCAGGACCGTCTCCTCGACGCCCACCGAGGCCCACAGCGCCTCGATCAGGTCCGCTTGCTCGAGCAGCGAATAGCGGTGCTCGGGGGGCTTGTCCGTCGCACCGAAGCCCAGGAAGTCCGGCGCCAACACGTCGTGAGCGGCGGACAGCGCCGGCATCACCTTCGCCCAGTCGTGCGAGGAGCTCGGAAAGCCGTGGAGCATCGTCATCGCCGGGCCCGTGCCGCGCCGCAGAAGGAACACCTCGCGCTCGGTGCCGCCGAGCGGCAGCCGCACGCGCTCCCCCTCGGCCCACCAACCCCTCAGATCGCCCACGAACGCATTATCCCTCCCGGCCCCAATAGGCTGTGCACCATGCGCGCCCATCACGTCACCGTCGACTACGTCTTCGACAAGCCTCCCGAGCGGATCTTTGCCTACCTCGCGGAGCACGAGAACCTCGCCGACCTGTTCGGCTCGAAGGTGACCCGTCTGAAGGACGGCGACGACGGCCACCGCAACGGCGTCGGCTCGGTGCGCAAGCTGCAGATCGGCCCGGGCCCTGCCTTCGAGGAGACCGTCACCGAGTTCGTGCCGTCCTCACGGATCGTCTATCGCATCACGAAGGGGAGTCCTTTGCGCGGCCACGTCGGCGAGATGACCTTCGCCCCGACGCCGGACGGCGGCACCCGCTTTCACTACGACATCCGCCTCGCCTCACCGATCCCGGGCCTCGCCGCGATCGTGCGGGCCTCGTTGACGCGCTCGATCAACAAGAACCTCGACAAAGTCGAGCGCGAGGCCTGAGCCGCACCCCTCCGGCGGCATCCCCCGCTGGCCCTATCGTGCCCAGCCTGTGTCTGTCCGCTTCCTAACAGCTTCGCTGCGCCACGACGAGGCCGTCCTCCGCTTCCCCTACGACGAGGACCTGCGTCTGCTGTTGCGTGCGATCCCGGGGCGACGCTGGGACCCGGTCGAACGGACCTGGTGCGTGCCGCTCGGCGATGAGCAGGCGGAGGCGCTCGCGCTGCTGCTTGACGGCCTGCCATGTGAGCCTGACATCGAGGAGCAACTCGCTCGCGTGATCAGCCGCCGCCGATCCAGGCGCCGCCGGCAGGAGCTGCTGCTGGATGTGGTGCGCCCCGACAGCGAGTGGTGGCTGAGCTTCGCGACCGACGCGGCGCCCGAGCCCGTCGCGGCCCTGCTCGCCCACCCCGAAGCACGCGAGCTGGAACGGATCGGCCGCGCCCAGGTGCCACTCGACGACCGCGCCCTGCAGATCGTCGCGTCACTTCGCTCGGGTCCCCACAAGGGCGCCGTGCACCTGAGTGCCCCCGCGGAGCGGGCGCTGAGCGAGCGCGAGCAGCCGGCGGGCGCCGCCGGGGCGGGGGGCGCCGGGAGCGAAGCCGACGCTGCCGGCCGCTACGACGTCGCGTTCCGCCGTGACCGGCGCGGCGAGCACTGGATCCTGATCTCGGGGCGGCCCGCCCCGCTGGCGCGGCTGCTCGCCACGCGGGCCGGGCTGCTTCCGCGCGAGGGCCCCGCAGGCTCCGTCGGCCTCGCCGCCCGTGAGCGCGACGCCGAGATCCTGCAGGAACTGCTCGCAGAGCTCGAGGAGGCCGACGTCGAGCCCCGCGTGGTGGCATGGCTCGATCGGGCTACGAGCTGGCGCGGCACGATCGACGTTCACGGCCCGCGCGAGGCGCCTCTGCTGCTCCTGCTCGGGGACTCCGAACGCCTTCCCCGGGCGCTCCGCGAGCGCGTGACGGCCAGTCCGGGAGGCGCGAGCCTCCCGCTCACGCTCGAGTGCTGGCGCATGGCCCAGGCGCATCTCGACGGATGGGTCAGCCCCGCGGCGCGGCGCTGCGGCGCGGCGCTCGAGCAGGGCCGCCCGGCACCGCCCGCGGTCCTCGAGTGCTCGACCGCCCACGACCAGCCGACGCTCGTGCTGGCCCCCGGGCACGACGCCTCGCTGCAGGAGCGCTTCGCTGCGCTCCCCGGCGTCGAGCGGCGGCGGGGATCACGCGGCGGGCCTCTGCCGCCCGGTGCGCACGCCGAGCACGCGACGATGCCGGCGATCCGTGCCGACCCCTTCTGCGTGCCCGAGCTCGACAGCTTCCTTGCCGAGAGCGGCACCTGGGTCGCCGATGACGCGTTGGCGCTGCTGCAGGAGGCCCGCGAGCAACACGCCCACGCCGCGGGCCTGGTCGCGCTGTCGGCCGCCGAGAGCGCCGAGCTCGAGGTCGATGGCCTCGGTGGAGAGCTCAAGCCCTTTCAGCGGGCCGGCGTCGCCTACCTGCTGGCCCGCCGCCGCGCCTTCCTCGCCGACGAGCAGGGGCTCGGGAAGACGATCGAGGCGCTCGCCACCCTGCAGGCCGACGGGGCCTTCCCGGCGATCGTCGTCTGCCCCGCCAATCTCAAGCTCAACTGGCGCCGCGAGGCCGAAGCCTGGCTGCCCGGCCGCAGCGTGCGGGTTCTCAGCGGCCTCGGCGGCGACGGCCCCGAGGAGGGCGACGCCGATCTGACGATCGTCAACTACGACATCCTCTCCGCGCGCCTGCCGGCGCTGCTCGCCTCGGCGCCCCGCGCGATCGTCATCGACGAGGCGCACTACTGCAAGAACGCCACCGCGAAGCGCACCCAGGCCGTCCAATCCCTGGCTGCGGGCGTGGACGCGGATGCGATCGTGCTCGCCCTCAGCGGCACGCCGATCGTCAACCGTCCCGCCGAGCTGATCGCCCAGCTGCGGATCATCGGGCGCCTCGCCGAGTTCGGCTCGGGCGCGGAGTTCAGCGCGCGCTTCCGCGGAGCAGACGCCCATCAGCGGCTTCACTGGCATCTCCGTTCGCGCTGCTTCGTGCGGCGCTGCAAGCGCGACGTGCTCCCGCAGCTGCCCGCCAAGACACGCGCCGTGGTGCCGATCGAGCTCGACAACGCCGCCGAGTACCGCCTCGCCGAGAGCGACCTGCTCGCGTGGCTGCGCAGCCAGCCGCTCGACCTCCGTGAGCTCGACGCGAAGGTCGCCGCGGCATTGCGCGCAGAACGCCTCGTGCGGCTCAATGCCCTGAAGCTCCTCGCCGCCCGCGGCAAGCTCGCCGCGGCGCTCGCCTGGATCCACGATTTCCGCTCCTCGGGCGAGCGACTCGTGGTCTTCGCGCGACACCGCGAGATCCAGCGTGCGATCGTCGATCGCTTCCCTGGCGCGCTTCACATCCTCGGCGAGGACCCGCCGTCGCGCCGCGATGAGGCGCTTCGCTCCTTCCAGGCGGCGGACGCCCCGGACAACCAGATGATCGTCTGCTCGATGGAGGTCGCGGGGCAGGGGATCACGCTGACCCGCGCCTCGAACGTCGCCTTCCTCGAGCTCGACTGGACTCCCGCAAAGCACGACCAGGCCGAGGACCGCTGCCACCGGATCGGCCAGCAGGACGCCGTCAACGCCTACTACCTGCTCGCCGCCGAGACCGTCGACGAGACGATCGCGACGCTCCTGGAGCGAAAGCGCGCTGTGATCGAAGCTGTCACGGACGGCCGCGAGGAGGACGAGCAGGGGGTCCTCGACGCGCTGGTCTCCGAGCTGCGCGGGAGCCCCTACCGGCACCTCCGCGCCGTCGCCTGAGGCTCAGGGGTTCAGCACCAGCTCGTCCATGATTTCCCCCCAGGTTTCGACGGCCTCGGCTTCGGCGTTGGTGAGCTGGTATTCGAAGCGAAACGAGCCGCGGGCGAGGGCTCGACCCTGCGAGCTCTCGAAGCGCGACAGGCCGGAGGGGAGCAGCCCGAGCGCGACCCAGTTCGGGTAGAACACCTTCACGAACGACACGGTGCTCGCGGGCAGCGACTTGAAGTTGCTCGTCGCCCACGCCCTGACGTCCCCGCACAGATCCGGGACCTGCAGGTTGTAGAGCTTGCGAAGCATCGTCGCGTAGCCCGACACGGCGCGAGTCACCCCCGAGCTGCTCCACCGCAGCCCGGCGATAGCCCGCAGGTAGGCCCGGATCGCCAGGCGGTCAGGTTTGCCGGCAGTGAGCACCATCGCGCCGATCACCTCGTTGCTCAGCTGTGTCGATTCGGGGTTCTGCGGTGATCCCGAAGCCGCTCGCGGGCAGCTGCGCTTGACGGTGCTGAGCACGCTCTTGTAGCCGGCGATCGAGGCGCCGAGATGCGTGTGACCGGCCTTCACCAAGGCGTAATTGGCCCGCAGGTACGCTTCGGTTGCCGAGGCGTCGGAGGCGCGGGCAACTGCCGGGACGAGTGCGAGCAGCAAGATTGCGCCAGCGGCCACCGGAAGTCGCCTGAGCATGCTCAGAGCGTATGCGATCCCCCACCGGCCGACGCCAGGTCCCTCCTGGAAGCGTTTCAGGAGGTGAACGGTTCAGAGGTGGCGAGCACGCGGCCGTGGGCGTCCAGTGCCTGCACCTGGAAATGCGAGTAGCCGCCGCTGACGGGAATCGCAGTCTCGAAACCCGAACGGGGTGCCTGTGCCACCACCGAGCCCCCGGCCGACCCTGGGCCGGCGAGGACCCGCCAGGAGTCGACGAGCGTGGCCCCGTTCCAGCTCGCATAGACGGTGGTCTGCGAGCCGCTGCGGCGAGCCGCGCCGGCCGGCGAGGTCAGCGGCAGGCCGACCCACTGCTGCAGCGTCGCCCGGTAGGAGAGGTCCGGGCCCGGCAGTTCCACCTCGTAGAGCAGCTTGCCCGAGCTGTCGAACTCGGAGAAGTACGGCGCGGAACCCCAGCCGACGATCACGTTGCCGCTGGGCAGTTGCTGGGTGTCGCCCATGTACTGCGAGTGGATGCCCTCGCTGCTGCCGTAGTCGGCGACGAAGCCGGCGGTGCGGTGCGGCTGGTCGAGCTTCAGGATCAGGCCTCGCGAGGATGCTTTCGCTGCGACGACCGTGCCGCCGCCGGTGAGCTGGCAGCAGTGATCGTCGAACACGCTGAAGGTGCCGTCCGGCGCCAGCCGAGCGTCGTGCTGCCACTCGAAGCCCGCGCCGGGGCCGAACTTGAAGCTCGAGTGGCGTCCGCCGAGCGTCCACTCGATCCTGCCGGTCGCGACGTCGACGAGGTAGACGGCCCACGTGTCGCGCATCGAGACGAGGAAGCTCTTGCCGCCCGGCATCAGCTGGATCGAGTTGATGTGGTAGGCGTCCCACGGGAAGCCGTTGGTCGGCAACGTCGCCTGCGCCTCGTACAGCGAGATGTGATCGAGCGCATCCCAGCTGCGGATCAGGTTGCCCGTCCTCAGGTTGTACTCCTGCACGGCCGCGTCGATCAGCGCGCCGTTGTAAGCGCCGCCGTACTTGGACAGGTTTCTGGGCACGTTCTTGTTCGCCGTCACCCAAGCGTCTTCGCCGTCGATCAGGAGGTCGTGCAGCGTCAGCACCCAGCCGCCGGTCGCTTTCAACCGCGCGATCTGCCGGTAATGCTGGTCGACGAGCACGTATTCGCCCGCTTCGGTCGCGCCCGTGTTGGTGACGATCCCCTGCCACCAGGAGAGCGCGGGCCTGCCTTCCCACGTCTGCTCGGCGAGGTTCGCGGCGACGTACTTTTCGCGCACCGGCTGGAACCACACGGGCTGCAGGTTGCGATCGAGGATCATCGGCCCGCTCTGCCCGATGATCAGCGGTTCGTTCAGGTCGAGGAAGTTGGCGGTGAGGAAGTAGCCCGCCGCGAGCTTCGCGTTTGGCCGGCGCTGGAAGATCTTGTACTTGGGCGGATGCAGCGAGGGCGCCGTCACGAAGCTGAACGTGGGCTTCTTCGCATACCGGCCGAGCGGGGCTGCGTGGTCGCCGGAGAAGGCGGCCGTGAGCCCGACGAAGCAGGCGATCACGAGCACGATCACGAGCGCAAGCGAGCGGTCCGCGGCGCGACGCGCACGGTCGGGCCGCGGCACCGCGACGAAGGTCAGCAGCGCGGCCGCCGCGCACAGCGCGGCGCCGATCAGGTAAGCGAGCTGGAAGCCGTGCGTCAGCGCCTCGGCGACCTGCTGGCCCTGGCCGATCAGATCGGTGCTGTGCTGGGTGGCAAGCGTGATCAGCAGCGCCAGTCCCAGACCGCCGCCGACCTGACGGGAGGTGTTGACGAGGCCGGAGGCGAGACCGGCCTGACCCTCCTTGGCGCCCTGCGTGGCCGCGATCGTCGAGGGCACGATCGACATCGCGATCCCCGCTGCCGTCAGCACGCCGGGGATCACGACGTAGATCAGCGGGCTGCCGCTCGAGTTGATCCGCGTGAACAGCAGCAGGCCGACGGTCATCATCGAGAGGCCGCTGCCGAGCACAGCGCGCACACCGAAGCGCCCCACGAGCTTGCCCGCGCGAGGGGCGATCAGCAGGATCGCGAGCGTCATCGGCAGGAAGTTGAGGCCGGCGTGCAGCGGCGGGATGCCGAGCACCTGCTGCATGTACAGCGAGCTGACGAACCACATCGGGAAAAGTGCCGCGCTGAACAGCAGCACGATGTTGTTCGCGGTCTTCAGTTGCTTCGTGAGCGCCTTGAAGGGGATCAGCGGCGCCGAGGCGAAGCGCGTCTCGATCACGCCGAACATGCCGAGGAGCACGACGCCGAGCGCGATCGGGCCGAGCGCGTTGAACGAGCCCCAGCCCTTCAGCCCACCTTCCACCACGCCGTAGACGAGGATGATCTGGCCGGCCGTCAACGTCACGGCGCCGGGCACGTCGAAGCTGTCGCCCGCCTTTGCGCGGCGCCGTTCGCTGACAACGCGCCAGCCGACCACCGCCGCGGCGACCGCGATCGGCGGGTTGATCAGCAGCACCCAGCGCCAGCTGAGCACTTCGGTGATGATCCCACCGAACAGCGCGCCCGCAGCGCCGCCGAGCCCGTTCGTCGCGGCCCACGTGGCGATCGCCCGGTTCAGTTCGGCGCCGGGCGCGAAGGACGCGGTGATGATCGCGAGCGAGCAGGCCGCCATCAGGGCGCCGGCGAAGCCCTGCAGCGCCCGCGCACCGATCAGCACGCCCTGGCCCGGCGCGAGTCCGCCCGCCAGCGAGGCGATACCGAACAGGATCAGCGCGATCACGAACGTGCGTCGCTGCCCGAAATGGTCGGCGAGGCGGCCGCCGAGCATCAGGAAGCCGGCGAAGGTGATCGCGTAGGCGTCGACCACCCACTGCAGGTCTGGAGAGGAGAAGCCGAGGTCCGCCTGGATCGAGGGCAGCGCGACGTTGACGATGCTCAGGTCGAGGATCACCATGAACTGCGCGATGCAGCACACGGCGAGCAGCCACCGCGAGCCGCCCCGGCGGGCCCCCTCGAGCTGCGGCGGGGCCTGGCTGGGACCGGGCGGAACCGTCTCGACGCTCATCCCACGCGCCTCTTACCTTGCTCACAAAGACGCCTGGTAGGGTGGGCGCCCGCGCCCTCCAGCGACCAAGGGAGCCGGACCCACCATGAAGAGAACGCCACTGACCGCAATGCTAACGCTGGTGGCCGTCCTGGCTGCGAGCCTCGCGATCGCGGGCTGCGGGGGCAAAAGCTCTTCCTCCTCGAAATCGACGCCGAGCACGACGACGACGACGGGGGCCAAGCACAAGTCGAAACCGGCCTACTAGCAGGCCGCCCGCCACCTCGCGGCTCAACGCCACCTCGCGGCTCAACGCCGCCTCGCTGGTCTACGCCGCCTCGCCGGTCAACGCAGCCTCGCCGGTCAACGGTCTCGACGGCCATTCCGCCGCCGGCGGAGAGCGCGATCATCTCGTCGCCTTCGATGGGACGAGCGAGGCGTAGAAGCCGATCGTCTTCACCGGCTTCGAGCTGCCGAGCACACGCCGATCCGCGTCGAGCGCCTGGACCGCGACGTAGGCGAAGCTCTTTGGCAGCGTGGTAGAGCTCTCGAAGCCGCTGTCCGGGATCGTCGTCTGCACCGACAGCGCCCCGGGCCCGTCTCCCGCGAGCACCCGCCACGAGGCGACGCCCGTCGCTCCGTTCCAGCTCGCATGCACGATCGTCTCTTCGCCCGTGTTGTTCTGGCTCGCGAAGACCATCGGGGGGCTCGCGGGCACGGCGCTCCAGGGATGGCGGAAGGCACGGTAGAACGTCATGTCGTAGGGCTCGTGGGCGTCGAACAGGAGCGTCCCGTCGGGTGCGTACTCGCTGATCGCCGGCAGGCCCCCGTAGCCGATCAGGAAGTTGCCGCCGGGCAGGTCTTGCATGTTGCCCTGGCTGGCTGCGAGCAGTGGCGGGTCGGCGTGCGTATAGGAGGCGATCAGCCGGGCTTCTTTCTTCTTCAGGTCGAGTGCGATCCGCAGGCCGCGGGATTGTTTGTGGATTGGCGGATTTGCCCCGTCGTCGAACAGCGTGATCTCCCCGTTCGGAAGCATCCGCGCGTCGTGCTGCCAGGCCGTCCGGGTGCCGGGTCCCATCTTGAAGGAGCTCCGGTTGCCGCCCAGCCGCCAGAGGATGCGCCCGCTGCCGCGCTGCAGCTCGTAGCTCGCCCAGGTCGAGCGCGCGGAGATCGCCGGGCCTGGATTCGTCAACCTCTTCCTCGCCGACGCGTGGTTCGTCGACGCGCTGGCCGGCATCCTTGCGGAGGGCGACCGCTTCGGCGGCGGGAGCGCATCGCCGGTGCAGCGCGTGCAGGTCGAGATGGTGTCCGCGAATCCGACCGGCCCGCTGCACGTCGCGCACGGACGCAACGGTGCGTACGGCGACTCCGTCGCGCGGCTGCTCGATTTCGGCGGCGACACGGTCAGCCGCGA
>DASWFM010000056.1:0-10908 GCA_036394235.1 Solirubrobacteraceae bacterium
CACCCGCCCGCCGCGCAGTGCACGAGGCCCGCAAGGCGATCAAGCGGCTGCGCACGATCGTGAGGCTGCTCGAAGGCGAGCTCGGTGCTCAGAGCTCGGCGCGCGAGCACGATGCGCTGCGAGTCGCAGCGACGGCGCTGGCCGGCGCGCGCGACGCGGAGGTGATGCTCGCGACGCTCGACCGCCTCGTGGGACTCGATCGCAAGCGACTGGCCGGCCGGGCCGGCGTCGTGTCACTCAGGTTGCAGCTGGCGCAGGACCGCGACGAGGCCGAGCGCTGGGTGCTCGCGCCGGACAACCGCCTGCGGGTGAGCGAAGAGCTGCGACTGTTCCGCGGCCGCGCGTCGGGCTGGCAGCTCGCCTCAGACGCCGGGATCGGTGTCGTCGAGCCGGGGTTGCGGAGGATCTACCGGCAGGGACGGCGCCGCTTCTGCCTGGCGGCGGGCAAGCGCGGCGGGCGGGTGCGGACGATGCACCAGTGGCGCAAGCGGGTCAAGGATCTCCGCTACGCCGCGGAAGTGCTGCAGCGCCGGGATGCGGGCGCCAAGCACGCGGGCAGCTCGCGTGCCCGCCGCCGCGCGAAGCAAGAGATGCGGTGGTTGCGGCGACTCGGCAAGCGGGCGGACTGGCTGGGAGAAGTGCTCGGCGAGGAGCACGACCTGGCGGTCCTGAGCGAGTGGATCAGGCTGCATGGCGCAGCGGCGGGCGCGGGCAGCGGCACGCGGAGGCGGCTTCGCAAGGTGATCGCGCGGCGCCGCCGGAAGCTCCGCCGGCGGGCCCTGCGCGAAGGCATCAAGCTCTACGAGCGAAAGCCGCGGCGCTTCCAGCGCAGAACCGCGAAGGCCTACCGGCGCGCCTCCCGGCCGCTCAGCCGACGCTGAGGATCGTCAGCTTACGGGTGCCGCGGGGCAGCGACACCGAGATCTGATCGCCCTCACGGCGACCGAGCAGCGCCACCGCCATCGGCGATTCGGCGGACAGTCGCCCGTCCCGCGGCGAGGCGTCATGTGAGCTGACGATCAGCCAGGTCTGCTCCAGGTCGTCCTGGTCGCGCACGAGCACTTTCGAGCCGAGCCCGACGATGCCGGCGCGGGGCGGCTCGTCGGCCACGACCACCGCGTCGGCGATCTTTGAGCGCAAGCGGGCGATTTTGGTCTCCAGGTGGGCCTGGTCGTTCTTCGCGTCGTGGTACTCGCTGTTCTCCTTCAGGTCCCCCCACTCGCGCGCCGTCTTGATGCGCTCGGCGATCTCGCGGCGGCCGTCGCCCTCGAGCACGGCGAGCTCCGATTCGAGCGTCTCGAGGCCCTCGGCGGTGATCAGGTTGGCGGCGTCACTCATCGCCAAGACCCTAGCTGGCCGTGGCCGGTGCCCGGGCGTGCGGGCTAGAAGTAGGTGCTCGGCGGGGAGGACAGCAGCGCGTAGATCTGCACGATCGCAGCCTGCACGAGCAGCTGGCCGGACGGCGGCGAGCCCGCCACGAACAGGTCGTTGCTGAGCCGCAGATGGCTCCAGGCATAGTCGACGTAGGCCTGGGCGATCTTCGGGCCGGGGGGGTCGCGGGTGACGGAATCGAGGTACAGCAGGTTGCGGAAGTAGATCGAGGGGAAGAACGGGTTCTCGGCGCCGAGGCGTTCGGGCGTGAAGTAGGCCAGCGCCGCGGCGGCGGTCTGGCGGGCCTGGTAGAGGAAGCCGGAGTAGCCGGTGGCCTGGTACAGCAGCGTCCCGGCGCCGATCATCACGCCCTGGGTGTAGCTGTACAGGTGGGGTTCGACGACGCCGCGGCGGTTGACGTGATCGCCGTACATCTGCGAAGGCAGCAGCAGGCATCTGCGTACCCATTCGTACGCCTGGATCGCGAATTGCAGGTATTGGGCGTTGCCCGTGACCTTGTACAGCTGCAGGGCGAGCTCCGCCGCGGGAGCGGTCGTGATCGTGTTGCGGTCGGTGTTTTCGGCCAGGTTCGTAAAGGGGAGCCCGCCGCTGCAGCCGAGTTCGGGACTCGCCTGCCAGCCGCCCATCTCGAAGGCCATGATCCCTTCGGCGCTGCCGAGCAGCGACGGTTCGTGGGTGAGCCGGTACGTTCGCATCAGCTCGATGCCGATCCAGTCGTTGTCGTCGTAGTACTTCGCGCCGCCGGGACCGGCCGGCGGGGCGACGGTCCCGTCGAAGGCCGGCAGCGTGCTCGTGTAGAAGCCTTCCGGCGCCCCGGAGTTGCTCAGATCGAGGTATGAGCGCAGGCCGATCACGCGCGCCTTCAGTTCCCGCGTCAACAGCGGTCGCAGGACCGGCACGTTGGAGACGCTGACGGTCGCCGCGAACGCTTGCGAGAAAGGCCAGAGGAACGAGAAGGGTTCGCCTTCGTAGAGACCCGAGCCGGCGATGTAGTAGGCCTTCTGCATCGCCCGGAAGCCCGCCAGCGCCCTTGCGGGGTTGCCGTGCAGCGACGGTGCGCGCTTGCGCTTCGGCTTTCTGGATCGCCGGCCCGCGGCGTGTGCAGCGGGGCCGAGCTGGCCGGGGCTGACGAGGAACGACGGCCGCGTGGCAGCGGCGGGATAGCGCGGCGAGCCCTTCGCCGCCGTCGCGGCGACAGGAGCGAAAGCGAGCAGGGCCAGGCAGCAGAGCGCCGCGATGGCAGCTCGGGGAAGATGGCGGTCGAGGAACGTGACGATCATCGGTCTCCCAGGAACAACAGCGCCCGGCGCGCTTCGATTTGGTCGGTGCCGCACCGTCGTACCCGTCCCGGTGCGGGCGCCGGGCATGCTGGCACAGGGGAGGTGCCGGTCCTGAGCGGAGGCTTGCAGGGTGAGCCCGGGCGGCGTGGCGGCCCCCGATATCTGGCCGTCGGTCACGTAACGGTGGACGTGATGGGAGACGGCGAGCGCCGTCCCGGCGGCACGGCCCTGTACGGCGCGCTGCAGGCAGCGCGCCTGGGCCTCAGCGCAACGATCGTCACTCGCGGCGTAGAGCAGGAGATCGCCGCGATGCTCGCGCCCTTCGCCGCGGAGCTGGAGCTGATCGTGCAGCCGGCGGAGGCGACCACGACGCTCGCCACCGCGGGCATCGGCGAGGAGCGTCGCCAGCGTCTGCAGTCGTGGGCGGGGCCGGTTGCACTCGATCGACTGCCGCAGGCGGAGATCCTGCATCTCGCTCCGGTCGCCGCCGAGCTCGCCGGCCGGGCGCAGGGCGCGTGGCCGTTCGTGGGCCTCACCCCCCAGGGTCTCGCGCGCCGCTGGGAGAAGCCCGGCGGCGAGATCACGATGCGGGCGCCGGACCAGGACCTGGTTGCGATCGCGGGGCGATGCGACGCGATCGTGCTGAGCGAGGAGGAGCGGGCGCCCTGTGCCGCGCTGCTCGAGCGCGCGATCGCCGACGGCGCCACCGTCGCGGTCACGGCTGGGCCGGGATCGACCGAGGTGCTGGCCGCGAAGGGCCAGACCTGGGAGCTGCCCGCGGAGCCGGTTGCGGACCCTGTGGACGACCTCGGCGCCGGCGACGTGTACGCCGCCGCGTTCTTCGTGCGGCTGGCGGCCGGCGATGAGCCGCTCGCAGCGGCGCGGATCGGCCATGCCGCAGCCGCGCTGAGGATGCTGGGCGTCGGCGCCGGCGCGATCGCGACGGCAGCGGAGATCGAGTCGCGGGCCGCGAGCCCGGCGCAGCCGCCGGCCTGATCCCGAGCGCCCGCAGCCGCCGGCCTGATCAGGCCGCGGTCGCCCGTAGCCGCCGGCCTGATCAGGCTGCGAGGGCCCGGTCGAGCAGGATCGCGAGGGCCTCGGCGCGCACACGCTGCTCCTGGCCGCAGGCTTTCGCGGCGAGTATCAGGCTCCCTCCAACCGGCAACATCTCAACAGCTGAGATCTCTGCACCGGGGGCCACTTCCGCCACGCGGCGGCGCAGCGGCGCGAGGTACAGCTCACCGGCCTTGTAGGCACTGCCGATCAGGCCCATCGGAAAGCTTCCCTCCAGCCCGACCTGTTCGATCACGGCGGCGATCTGGCCGCCGAGCAGCGTCGCGCCGCGCTCGAACAGCTCGCGCGCCACATCGTCGCCCTGCTCGGCGAGCTTCGCGGTGTCGATCGCGAAGGCGGCGATCTCGCCCTTCGTGAGCGGCTTGGAGTAGACGAGGCTCGCGACGGCCTCGACCGAATCGCATCCGAAGAACTCGCACGCAGCTGCGCCCAGGGCCGTCTCCGGGCCGGACGCGTCGCGGTCGCGGAGGGCGGCGCGGATCGACTGCAGGCCGAGCCAGTAGCCGGAGCCCTCGTCGCCGAGCAGATGACCCCAGCCGCCGGTTCGCCAGCTGCGCCCGCCGGGCCCGACGCCGAAGACGTTCGAGCCCGTTCCCGCGATCGCCGCCACCCCCGGCCCGCCGCCGGTGGCCGTCGCCCATGCGCCGACGACGTCGTTGACCACGATCCAGGCCTCGCCGCGGGCATTGCGGACGTGGCGGCTGACCGAGGCCGTATCCGTTCCTGCGACCGCGGCGACAGCCGTCGCCAGGTCGGGCTCGCCGATCCCGGCCGCCTGAAGGGCCTCGCCGGCCGCATCGAGCAGCGCCTGCACCGCCGCCTTCGCCCCCACCGCGTCCTCGTTGCTCGGTCCGGACCGGCCGAGGTAGAGCATGTCCTGCTCGATGTCCAGGACCGCCGCGAGCGTCTTCGTCGCGCCGCCGTCGATGCCGAGCAGGTAGCGGGCGTCCTCGCGAGGGGTCGGGTGGGTCAAGGCGTCGGGGATCGAGACGAGGGTCGCCCGGTTCATGGGGGCGCATCCTCTCAGGATCGTGTGGACGAGGGTAGGATCGCGGCGATGCAGGCGAGCGCGGTCTTCCCGGCGGCGGCGGCCGAGGCCGGCCTCTATGAGTCCTTCTACATGCGCGCGGTGTCGCCCACTGCGCCCGTCGGGGTGTGGCTCCGCTATACCGTCCACAAGCGACCCGGACAGCCGGCGAAGGGCTCGCTGTGGTGCACGGTGTTCGACGCCTCGCGCGGTGCGCCGTTCATGCACAAGACGACGTCGGAGGGCCCTCGGGTGCCGGCCGGGGGGTGGATCGAGATCGACCGGCAGGCGACGTTCGGGCCGGCCGGAGCAGAGGGGCGTTGCGGACCGGCGCGGTGGTCGCTGCGGTTCACTCCGCAGGACGAGCCTCTGAGGCACCTTCGCCCGGCGTGGCTCTACCGTGCGCCGCTGCCGCGGACGAAGCTCACGAGCCCCGCGCCGCTGGCGCTGTTCGACGGCGTCGTGGAGCTGCCCGACCGGCCGCCGCTCCAGGTCGCGGGATGGCCCGGGATGATCGGTCACAACTGGGGCAGCGAGCACGCGGAGCGCTGGATCTGGCTGCACGGGTGCCAGTTCGCCGGCGAGCCGGAGGCGTGGCTCGACCTCGCGGCCGGCCGGCTGTCGATCGGCGGGCGGATGACGCCGTTCCTCGCCAACGGCGTGCTCTCGCTCGACGGGGTTCGCCACCGGCTCGGAGGTCTGCTGAAGGCGCGACCGCGCGTTGCCGAGTCGACGGCGGGCGTGGAGCTCACGCTCGGCGGTCACCGGGGGCTGCGGCTCGAGGTGCGCGCCGGCGTGCCGAACGGCAGCGCCGCGGGATGGCGATACGCCGACCCGGACGGGGGCGAGCACGATGTCGTCAACTGCTCGATCGCGTCACTCGGCATCGAGCTCGCAGAGCCCCGAGGCCCGCGGCGAACGCTCGTGAGCGAGCACGGCGGCGCCTACGAGCTCGGCATGCGGGACACCGGAATGGGCGTGGACGGGGTGACCTTCGCGCCTTTCGCCGACGGCTGAGGGCCGCGGCTTCGAGCCGTCCAAACCGCCTTGCCAGGCTCATGCAGGTAGTCCGAAAGGTCGATGCTGAGGATCGAGGGGCGGAGCGAAGCCTATGAAGGGGACCAGCTCAGATACCAGCGGCGTGCGAGTCGCGCCCGCCCACTGCGGAGGCGTGCTGTGGCGAACGTAGAGCAGGACGGTCACGCGATCGCCAAGGGCGCGGAAGCACTGCTTCGCGAGCACCCCACGGCGCAGGTGTGCGCGCTGGCTTCCAACGGCCTGATCGTTCCGGTGCCGCAGACGGTGGGCCTGTGGGGGCAGGGACTGATCGCCGGACGTGCGTTGATCGACGGCGTCGTCGCCGCCGACCGCACAGCGGTCGTGAGGATCTGGATCGCGGCCGGTCAGGAAGGCGCCGCGGCGGCCAAGGTGAGGATGCAGGCAACGCCGAACAAGTGGTCGACGCTGCACTTCCTGGACCTCCGGGAAGTCCACGGCATCTTCCTCGGCGTGGTCCTGCCGAGCGACGAGGACGCCGATACGGCCCCAGCTCCGCTGGCAGGCAAACCCGCCGCGCCGCGGTTCTGCACGCTCACCGAGGACGAGGGCGCAAGGGTGCTCGCGGCTGACCCCGCATTCACGGAGATGTTCGGGTACAGCGAGGAGGAGCTTCTCGGCAAGTCGGTGCTCGACCAGATCCACCCCGACGACCAGGGCCGCGCGGTCGAGGGTTGGCTGGCGGTGCTCTCGAGCAATCGCGCCCAGCAGACGCGGCTGCGACGGCAGCGCAAGGATGGGTCATTCATGTGGGTCGACACGACCCTGCACAACTTCCTCAACCAGCCGGGGCGCAACTGCGTGGTGGTCGAGATCATCGACATCTCCGCGGAGATGGCAGCCCAGGAGGCGCTGCGCGAACACGAGGAGCTGTTGCGACGCCTGACCGACGCGATGCCCGTCGGGCTGTTGCAGATCGACACGGAGCGGGACGTCGTCTACAACAACGCCTGCCTGCTCGAGATCCTCTACGGCAGCGAGCCGATCGGGAGCGCCGAAGCGGACGACGTGCAGAGCCTGCACGGCGAGGCGCCGGCACCGGACGCGCAGGGCGACGCGAGCTCACCCGCCGTGACGTCGCTCCTGCAAACCCTCACCGTGGAGAGCATGGCGACCTTCGACGCGGCGCTCGACGCGGTTCTCGGCGAGGGCGTCGATCGAGACGTCGAGGTCGACATCGCGTTGCCCGGCGGTGGATGGCGTCGCGCGCTGATCAACCTGCGGGCCCTGGCACGGGCGAGCGGCGAGGTGAGCGGCGCGATCACGTGCATGCTCGACATCACCGACAGCGCGCGTGCCCGCCAGGAGCTCGAGCAGCGAGCGACCTATGACACCTTGACCCAGACGCTCAACCGCTCCTCGATCCTCGCGCTGCTGGAGGACGAGCTCGCTCGGACGGATGGAGTCGCGACCGGCGTCGCGTACGTCGACCTCGACGATTTCAAGCCGGTCAACGACACCCTGGGCCATGCCGCCGGCGACGAGCTGCTGGTGATGGTCGCTGAGCGCCTGAGGATGGCGAGCCGCGACACTGACGTGGTCGGGCGCCTCGGCGGTGACGAGTTCCTGATCGTGCTGCGCGATCTGCAGGCGCCGGAGCAGGCGATGCACGTGGCCGAGCGGATCCGGATGACGGTCTGCGGCCACTTCGAGCTGTGCTCGGGCGATGAGGCCGAGCTCGGAGTGAGCATCGGCGTGGCCTGCTCCAGCGGCGAAGCGCTGACCGCGGACGAGCTCGTCAAGCGAGCCGACAACGCGATGTACCGGTCGAAGAGCGAGGGACGCTCGACGCCGGTGCTCGCGAGCGCCTAGATCCCAGAGCCGATCGACGCCGAAGAGCGCGAAGACGCGGCCCTCCGTGGCCGCGTCGCCGCGCTCTCGATTAGTTGGCGGTGCGTGGGTCACGAGCCCCACGCGAACCCGCTGAGGGCTGCATCAACCGCCGACGAACGAGAGCTCGCCGCCTCTGATTTCAAGCCCTTCGATTTCGCCGAAGATGTGACCGTTGGGGTATTCGAGGTACCCGGTGAATTCGCCTTTGTAGGGGCCTTCCGGGCCTTCTTCGTCGATTTTCGGGTTTTCTTCGCCTTTCTTGTTGGTGCAGGCGCCTTCCTGCTTCACGAACGCGTTGATGCCCTTGAATTTTTCTTCGAATTCGACGAACAGTCGTTCCTTGAGGCCGTTCGGGTACAAGGTTTTGAGTTTTTTGCTTTTTTCCCAGTTTTCGACGGGTTCCGATTCGTTTGAGAAGGAGACGATTTCTTCGTATTCGTGTTCGGTGTTGTCTTTGCCGGGAAGCGTCTGCCGGGGGATGATCACCGGGCACTGGTTGACGCCGCCCTTGAACGACACGGTCGTCGGTTCGATTTCGATCCCGGATGCGCTCGTGCCGACTTCCGACGAGAAGTTCTGCTCCAGCCGGAAGGACAGGGCGAAGTTGGTGCTCTTTTCGTGCACCAGCGTGCCGGCTTCGGATCGCGTAATGCACTTCCTGAAGTGCAACGTGATCAGGAGGCTGTCGGATTTGTTGACCTTGCCGGCTTCGGACTGGAACTTGCCCGTGAGCTTCGGGGCCACCTTGCACGGGTGTGACGTGTCGACTTTGCCGGCGTTCGGCCCGGTGCGGAAAATCGGTCCGAACTTGTAGGGGCCGATCTGCAGGCCTTCGATCGACGGCGTCGGCTGGTCTTCGTGGAAGATCGACAGCGGAACGGCTTCCGTTTCGAGGTTCTTGCCGGTGACGCTTGCCTGAAATTCGCCAAACACGATTTTTTCTTTGGCGAACGCCGGCACAGCGAGAGCGCCGAAAGCGCAGATCGCCACCACGGCGAGGCCGATCGTGACCTTGATCGTTCTCATTCTCCTAAGTCCTCGCTTTCGCCCTGCTGGAAAGGCTGACGGTTGCCCTCAACGCGCTCCCTCGACCCCTTGCGCTCCGGGCGCCCCCCTTTGGCCCCCGGGATCCGGACTCGATTCGCGCGAGCATACCATGAAGGCCGTCTAAAGGGACGACCATGCAGCGCCTCCGCGAGGCGGCATGATCCGAACATTTGGGCGGCTCGGTCGGGGGCTTTCCAGAGCCGTTTTCAGCCGCTGCACGCCCGTAGGCGCTCGCCACCCTTGGCTTGTCGGAAAGCTTACCATTGACAACCCTTTGACGAATTTTGCCGGGGGCTCGGTTGACAACCGCGCACCGTCTGTTGACAACCCTTTGACAGGATCCGCCTTGCGGCCCGCGCCCTCCGGGCGGGTAGCGGCCAGCCGACAGCCGTGGGCACATGTACCGCATAGCCATAGAAACGCTGAGAAGAGCCAAAGGTTGGAGCGGCGGGCGGCGACGATCGGATTCGGGGCGCGTCGAGGACGCTGGCGCCCCAGGGTGAGGTGCGTCAGAACGCGAGGTTTCCCGGTGCGCCGATGAGAACGGCCTCGGCCTCGTGGTATCGCTCGTTCATGGCGACCGTCTCGAGGAACGTCATGAAGAGCCGCGAAACAGGAACTTGCCGGCGCAGCAGAACCGCGACCTCTGTGGGGCTTTCGAAATGCGACATCGCGACATCGCGCGAGAACGTCGCGGCAACCAGAGAAGCCGGCCGCTGAGGCTCCAAGGGGCCGTCCACGGCGATGCCGCGATAGAGCTCGAGTGTGGGCGTGTCGAGCTGTGAGAGCAGCTCCTGCATGAATGCCAGCCGGAGCACGACGTGGGCCTCCCGTCGCTCCTTGGTCCCGTCACCGTCGAACAGCCGATCGTCTCGCACGATCCTGCCGGAGTAGGGGCAGAGGCCCATCTCGGCGATCACGATCGAGTGGCCCTTGACGATCTCTCCGGAGTGTGGATTCGAGACGTATGTCTCGGCGAATGATTGCTCGAGTTGTGCGAGTCCCGCACGCTCGATGAGCGAGGTGAGTGCTTCGGCAGCCCCGCTCGCGCCTCGGCGCGTTCGGACGCATTCGTCGATGTCGATCGTTCGCAACTCGGGATGAGCCGCGAGCTCAGGGCGGATCAGAGCCCGCCGCTCCTCGATCGCTCGCAGTGTCCGCGTGCGGGCCTGCTCGCTGACCGGGATGTGGATCATCTGGTCGAACCGCGAGGCGGCCCGCTCGAGCTCTTCGAGGTCAGAACGCTGGAGGCGGGCGGCGCCACGTTCGAACTGGAAGTGCGAGACGTCCTCGATCGGAAGCTGCCAGCACGCCCCGACGTCCTCGAATGCCTCGACTCGGACGCCGAACATCCCACGAGACGCATCGACGTCCGTGATCGTCACGGGGGTGCGGCGCGGGTCGAGCATTCGCCCCCGATTTCCGATGGCGAGATGGCCGAGCGTCCCGGCCCCAAAGGCCTCGTCGGGCGCCGCATCGACGTCGTGCTCGTAGATGTCCGGGGCCGCCGGACTCATCGGTTCTCAGTATGAGCTGAACCAAGTGGCGCCAAGTCGAGCGAACGGGTCGCCTCGGACTAATTCAGCGTTTCGTAGTAAGCGCCACCGGCCGACAGCACCACGCCCCAGACGGTGAGGCCAACGATGATCGCCGCGATCACCCACTTCAGTCTCGCCCACATCCCGTTGACGCCCAGACGATCCAAGACTCGCATCGCTATCCGACCGGTGGCTAGCAGCGAGGCCATCGTGGCGCCGATGACCACCTTCTCGCTATGGCCCTGAACACCAAGCCAGACCAGAGCAGGCAGAAGCGAGCCGATCGCAGGAACGGCCACGAGCAGCAGGAGCGGACCGGGAACACGCTGCACACCCACCCATCGGCCGCGTGGCTCCGGCGCTTGACGAACCCTCGGCGCGTTGCCACTTTCGTTGCCACCCGCGCCTCAGACGGCAGCGCGCGCGACTCCTGAAACGCGAAAGCCCCGCCGTAGCAGGGCCATTCGCATACGCGCCCGAGAGGATTCGAACCTCTGACCTTCGGTTCCGTAGGCGGCTAATTGGGGCGGGTCTTGGCTCTGGAGAACCGGATTTCATCAGGTCAGATGGGGCTAGATGCGATCAGATTTGCGGAGTTGGGGACACGTTTCGGGACACGGTTTTGATCCGACCAGGCCGAGATGCGGCAGGCCAAGCTGAG
>DASWFM010000057.1:0-6927 GCA_036394235.1 Solirubrobacteraceae bacterium
GCCCGACCGTCCGCTCGGCCTCGCGGCCGCCACGCCGCTCGACTACCGCGAGCTGGCACGCCGGCGACTGCCGCGGCAGCTGTTCGACTACATCGACGGCGGCGCCTACGAAGAGGCGACGCTGCGGGCCAACGTGGAGGATCTCGGACGGGTCCTGCTGAGGCAGGTGGTGCTCAAGGACGTGTCCGTACGCGATCAGGCGACGGTCGTCGCCGGGCAGCCGCTCGCGATGCCGGTGATCCTCGGGCCGGTGGGACTGTGTGGCATGTTCGCGCCTCGGGCCGAGGCGCAGGCCGCTCGCGCGGCGGCGTCCGTAGGGATCCCGTTCGTCGAGTCGACGGTGTCGATCTGCTCCGTCGAGGAGGTCGCCGCCGCCGCGCCGGCGCCGCCGTGGTTCCAGCTCTACGTGATGCGCGACCGCGGCTACGCGGAGGAGCTGATGGCGCGCGCGGCGGCCGTCGGAGCGCCGGTGCTGGTGCTGACGATCGACCTCGCGGTGGTCGGAGCTCGCCACCGCGATACGCGAAATGCCGTCGTCGGCGCCGGCACGCCATGGGTGCGCGCCAGACGCGCGCTCGACCTGCTCTCTCACCCGCGGTGGGTCCGCGATGTGGGACTGGGCGGCAAGCCGCTGACGTTCGGCAATCTCGAGAAGGCCGTCCCCGACGCCAGTACCCCGGACGCGTTCAAGGAGTGGGTCGACTCGCAATTCGATCCGGCGGTCACCTGGGATGACATCGCGTGGGTGCGGGAGCACTGGGACGGGAAGCTGATCGTCAAGGGCGTGCTCGACGCGGACGACGCGAGACGCGCGGTCGATGCCGGCGTCGACGGGATCGTCGTCTCGAACCACGGCGGCCGCCAGCTCGACTCGGTGCCGTCGACGGTCAGGGCCCTGCCCCCGATCGTCGACGCCGTCGCCGGCGAGGCCGAGGTGCTGGCCGACGGCGGCGTGCGCAACGGCCTGGACGTGGTGAAGATGCTCTCGCTGGGCGCGCGCGCGGTGCTCCTCGGCCGCGCCTGGGCATGGGCGGTGGCGGCGCAGGGCGAGACCGGGGTGCGGCGCATGCTGAAGGTGATCCGGGCGGACATCGACGTCGCGCTGGCTTTGACCGGGAACACCTCCGTCGCCGATCTCGACCGCAGCGCGCTCTACCGCGGCGGCCTCGAGGGCCAGGACGCACCCGCACGCGCCGGCGGCGGGCTGGGCACCGCGACCACCTAGGCTCCCGCGGGCGTCAGCGCGGGAGCGTTTGGGTGAGCTCGACGACCTGCTGGAAGGTCGGGCGGTTCTGGAACGGGAAGGGCGGCACGCTGATCGCGCTCGCGCTCGTGAAGCGGTTCATGTCATTGCAGCTCGCCTGCGCGTTTTCGGCGCAGGCACCGTGACCGTAGAGTTCCTGCGGCGTAACCGACAGGGCTGCGAGCAGCGAGCTCTGCAGCGCGGCCCGGCAGGACGCGAGGGAGCCGCCTGCGCAGTAAAGGCGAGAGTAGGGGCTGCTCGGCGCGGTGCCTTCGCCGGCCGCCGCAAGGACATCGCGCAGATCCTTGCTGACGTACCCGTACCAGCCGTCCGCGAAGTCGGGAGCGGCCGGTTCGCCGCCCGGGTCGGGCAGGCCGAATTCGAGCATCCCGTGCAGGGCGTCGAAGGGTCCGGTACCAAGCGCGCCGCCGAACTCGGCCTGGAGCAGTTTCGGCCACCAAGCGTCCATGATCGTGACCGCTTCGTTGTGTTCGTATGTCCCGGGGCTCGAGATGCTCGTGTTGCTGAGATCGCGACGATGCCCGCCGGCCCCGTACCAGCTGTCGAGCTTGGTGATCGCTTCCTGCACCTGCGGGTCGCCGGGGGAGCCGAGCGCCTGCTTGAGGAGCGGCCACAGCTCGACCATGCGGATGTCTTGCGTGGCGGCCTCGTCCATCGCGCTGACGAGCTGTTCGACACCCATCTGTTTGCCCCCGGCGATGTCCGCTTCGATGAAGTTCCGGATCAGCTGCATACGGTAGATCGAGCCGAAGGAGTACTTGTCGTCGGCTGAGGAGAAGCGCGGCGCCTGCTTGTTGTTCCACGAGACGAGGAACGACGGGTCGATCGCGTTCGGGTGCTTCTTGAAGGGCACCGTGGTCATCGTGTGCAGGGTCGGGTTGAAGCCCTGCCAGTCGTATTCGCCGGTGCCGAGGATCGGGAAGTCCGGCGAGGTGCTCTTGGCGCGCTGCGGCAGCCAGCCCGACATGTAGTAGGCGATGTTGTTCGCGTCGACGTAGGCCCAGTTGAACAGGAAGTTGATGTTCGAGGCGGCTTCCTGGAATCGCTTCGGGCCGGTGATGAAGCCGGGTTCGTTGAGCTCGGCGAAGCCGACTGCCGAGTCTGCCTCGTGGAAGTAGGTGGTGCGGGCGCTCGCGAAGGCGACCGGTTTGCCGTTGACGTTGCCGCGGGCGTAGACGATGCCGTGGACCGTGCGGTACACCGTCAGCGTTTCCGAGCCCGCCGGCGTTTCGGGTTCGCTGGCCGTCGGCGACCAGGAATTGGTCCGTTCGAGCTTTTCCATCGGCACGCAGTTGCCCTTGTAGAGGTAGTGGAATTCGTCCTGGCAGAGCACCTCGGCGAAGGTGTCGATGTTGTCCGCGGTGGCGGTCGTGGCGCTCCACGCGTAGTCGCGTCCGTGGCCGAGCTCGACGTAGAGGTTGACGCCCGGGAAGGCGGCGCCGCGCGCGTCGATGCCCGGCCCGTGGAGGTCCTCCTCCATCAGGATCTCCGGATTGAAGTAGCCCACCTGCGGCCCCATCACGGCGATCGAGTGGCCGTCGGTCGAGTGTTCCTTGTTGACGAGCTCCCAGTTGGACATCAGCGCGGGCCGTTCGAGCGCTCCTCGCAGCAGCTTGGAGCCGATCGAGCCGTCGTTCGGAATCAGCTGCGGCGAGGGCGTGTCGGTCCTGGCCGTCGCGGCAGGAGCCGCCGAGCTCGAGACGCCGTCGGAGAGGAACGTGACGGAGCCGGGGTCGGGCATCGCCAGGCCGGTCTTCGCGAACGGCGAGGTCGTCTCGTAGGGGAAGCTCTTGGCGACCGTCGTGGGCGCTTCGGGGTCGTTGTGCTCGCGGAAATCGGACCACGCCGTGCGTCCGGCCTTGGTGCCGAACTGCTTTTCGAAGGCCTCGAGCGTCAGCGCGGAACGAAGCTCGGCGCCGCCGCCCTTGCCGAAGATGCCTCCGATCAGCGACGCCTCCGCGATCACGTCGGTCGGCTTCCATTCGGTCGGGACTTTCCCGAGCGCGGCGTACTCCGCCGGCATCTTGTTCGGGTTGATCAACGCTTCTTTGACGTACGCGTTGATCCCCGCCACGAATTCTTTGACGTCTTCGACGACCTGTTCGCCGCGCGCGCCGTAGAGCGTTGCGGCGTTGGTGAGCTGGGATTCGAGGTCGGCTTCGGTGTAGGGGGCGATCATCCACTGCGTCCGGTCCATCGCGCGGTCGCCTTCCGAGCCGCCGGCGAATGAGGAGAGTTCTGCGCGGCCGGTGTGCCGCAGCACGTCCATCAGGAAGAGCCTGTCCTGGGCCGTCGCGTAGCCGGCCCCGAACATCACGCCGCCGCGGGTGGTGCCGTAGATGTGGGGTACGCCGTATCCCTTGTCGCGCTCGATCGAGACGTCTTCCCGCGGGCTTTCGGTCGAGGCGAGGTCACCTTCGGAGACCCCGAAGGTGGCGTCCTTGAAGTATTCACCGATCTGTTCGTGGGTGAGCGTGGGCGAGGCGTGGAGCAGGTTCGCGTACAGGGGCAGCTGATCGGTGAAGTGGGGCGGGTAGGTTTTCGTGAGCTCGAATTCGGCGAGCTGGGTGCTGTTGTCGAGGCCGTTCTCGCCGGAGGGGAGGACGTTGCGAAAGCCCCCGGCGTCATTCGCCCCGTAGGGCTGGACCGGCGCTGCGGCGCCGGCACCGGCGCAGACCGTCGCGCACGCCGCTGCGACGGCGATCGCGCTCCAGATCGCGCCGATCGCACGCCTGCGCGTCGTCCCCTCGGTCCTCATCTGCTGCTGGCCCCCTTACGCTGCACTAGGTCCTCCTGTCGGACCCCCTCCTCGGCGCACCGTACCCCTCAGGCCGTCTCGCCAAACTTGCTCGTGCCGGGCTCTGAGCGCTGCTCGCTCGGCTCTAGCCGGACTGCACGCCTTCGGCAAGCGGGGTCAGCACCATCACGCGTACCCGTTTGCTGGCGGTGAATTTGACTTCGTAGGGGACCGCCTCGAGCGGCCTGGACACTTCGCGAGGGTGGCGTTCCCCTTCGCCCGGGGGAACCTTTTCGACGGTTCTGTTGATGTCGAAGCTCAGCGTGCCCCGACGCAGGTTGACGCTTGTGGTGGCGTTGCGGGTGCCTTCGCCTTCCGCGCCGGTGCCGACCGGTTCGGTCGCCGCCGAGGGCGCCGCCGTGCTCGCGGCTTCCGGGCCGGTGGCCGTGACGATCGCCCGCAGGGTGCTGCCGATGTCGGTCCTAGCAATGGCATAGCCGGGGTGGCGGGCGCCGAGGATGTCGGAACAGGCTTCTCCTTCGTGGTTGCAGCGCTGCCACTGATAGGCGAAGGTCATCGGCCGCGCCCCGCTCCAAGCGCCCGGTTCGGCGGTCAGCTTCTCGCCTGCGACGAGGGCGTGGTGTTCGACCGGTTCACCGCCAAGCGTCAGGTAGACGGGCTGTTCGGGGAGGTTGACGGGCGGCCCTTCTTCGCCTTCGGAGCTGCCCTGTTCCGCCGCTTCGGGTTCACCCGTCCTTTCCGAGACCCGGTAGGTCAGCCGTTCGCCGATGAGGGGTTCCTTGCCGGTGCCGGTTTCGGGTTGCCAGGAGAGGTGCAAGGAGAGCGATTCGGGGACGGCGGAGACGAGCGGCGGGGGAGCTGCGACTTCACTCTTCAGGAGCACCACGGAGTGCGTTCCCGCGGCGAGGATCGCGGCTGCCGCCCCCAAGCCGTCGACCTTCGTGGGGGTCGGATCGCCACCGTCCCTGGCGCGTTTGGCGCCGCCTGGCGTGGAACGCGAGCGCGGGACCCTGCCGCTGCCCAGCTGGCCGTCTTCGTTGCTCCCCCAAGCGAAGACGGCGCCCGCGGCGAGGGCGAGACCGTAGTGCCGGCCGGCGGAGAGAGCCTCGGGATGGAGCCGTTCGAGGGCCGGGAGGCGAGTGGCCAGCTTCACGCATGCCCGGGCGCGGCGCGAGCCGCTCGTGGCCTGCTGGGGTGGCGAGCTCCCGTGGGGGCATTCCTCTCCTGGCACGCCGGCGAGGTCGCGCTGGGCGGCGCTGCCCCATCCGAGCACTTCGCCGTCTTCGAGCCGCGCGAGCGCGAAGCTGAAGCCGGGGGCGAGTTCTGCGATGCCCGCCAGCGGCGTCCCGTCGGCACGCACGACTTCCGCGGGGGGCAGTTCTATGCCGGGCCAGGTTTCGGCGCCGGTGCCGAGCTCGCCGTGGCGGTTGCCGCCCCACGAGACGAGGCGACCGCCGGGCAGCAGCGCGTAGGCGGCGAACGCGCCGGCGTAGACGGCCTGCACCTCCTTCAGCTCTTCGACTTTCCCCGTCGCTGGGTTCGTCCAGACGACGGGCAGCGGGCGCTCGCTGCAGAGTTCATAGCGCGGAGAATGCGCGACGGCCGTTTCGCAGTGGTCCGGCCCCGGCCGCCCGAGGCCGAGCTGGCCCATGGTGTCCTCGCCCCAGGCGAGCACAGTGCCGGCGTCGGTCAGCGCGTAGTCCGATCCGCCTCCGGCGGCGATCGCCTTGATGCCCTGCAGTCCCGGCACCGGTTTGGGCAGCCGCTCGTTGATGTTCAGCTGCCGTTCGAAGCCCTGGGTGCCGTTGCCCAGCTGGCCGTACTGGTCGTTGCCCCAACTCATCACGGTGCCGTCGCTCATCAGCGCCATCGCGTGCTCGTTGGCGGCGGCAACCGCCTTCACGCCATGGAGGTTGCCGGTGACTTCATGGGTGCTCGGGTTTTCTTCCTCGACCAGGGCGTGTCCGGCGCCTTCTTCCCAATTCGGTCTTTTCCTGTTGTCGCCGAGCTGTCCATGGCCGTTGCCCCCCCAGGAGGCGACTGTGCCGTCGCTGAGGAGCGCGAGGTTGAAGGAGGCGGAGCCGGCGATTTCGGTGATGTTCGTCAGGCCTTCGACGGGCACCGGGCTGAGCTCGTACTTGTCCTTGTAGAAGGTGCCGAGCTGGCCGAAGTAGTTTTCGCCGAAGGCCGCCGCCGCGCCTGGCGCAAGCCCCGCCGCGCGGGCGGCGCCCGTTCCCGTCAGCAGAATCGTGCCGAGGAGGAGGAGGAGCATGAGGAGCGGTCGCGCCGCCCCCACGTTCTCGTCCGTCGCCCGTCCGGCGCGCCAGGATGAAGGTCTGGCGCCTTGAGTAACGGGGCGTTTCGGGACGTGCGAAGGCATCGTGGACGGTCGGCCCGGAGGCGGTCCAGGCGCCCGACGAGTTCCTGAAGGCCTATGCCCTCAGGTTCGAAACATGCAAAAAGCGCAAAGCGAACGTCGGTTTCGCTCTACCCGGGCGTGCACAGTGGCAACCGTGAAAAAAGTCGGCGATCTGCCCACTGGTATGCTGGGCGCTCGAGGGAAGGTCTCAAGGGACTTGGAGGGGGCGACGTGTCGGGGATTACGCGCAGGCAGCTGCTGCAGGCAGGGGCTGGCGCGGGCGTGGTTGCGATGGGGTGGAACCCCCTGCTTGAGCAAGCGCTCGCGAAGAAGCTGCCGCCGGGCAAATTGAGCGACATCGAGCACGTGGTGATCCTGATCCAGGAGAACCGCTCGTTCGACGACTACTTCGGAATGCTTCCGGGGGTTCGCGGGTTCGGGGACAAAACGGTGTCCCAGAGCGTGTTCGAACAGCCCGGCTACCCGGTCGAAGGCTACGAAGGCGTGCTGCTGCCGTTCCACCTCGAATCCGGCACCGGCGGGCGG
>DASWFM010000058.1:0-7371 GCA_036394235.1 Solirubrobacteraceae bacterium
AATGCCGCCGTCGCCGCAACCGCCGGCCAGATCCTCCTCTACGGCGGCAAGCCGGCGAGCAGCTACTTCTTCGCCAGCTCCGGCGGCATGACCGAGTCGGTCCAGTACGGCTTCCCCGGCGCCGAAGCCGAGCCGTGGCTCGTCGGCGTGATCGACCCCTTCGAAGGGACCTCCTCTCGGTGGAGGCTCGAACTCCCCTTCGCCACCGCTGCCCGCCGGCTGCGGGGTTTCTTCAAGGGCTCCTTCCGCGGCGTCGAAGTGCTCAGGCGTGGGACCTCTCCGCGCATATTCACCGCCCGGGTGCTCGGTACCAAGGCCGCCACGGTGCTCGGCGGGCCTGCGCTCGCCGGCAGGCTCGGCCTTCCCAGCACCTGGGAGTACTTCGACGTGCGCACCGGCAACTCGTTGAAGCAGGAGCCCGACCACAGTGGCCAGCCCCGCACCTGGAAGCCCCTCGCTGCGGCGCCTGGGGAACCGTCGCCGGGGAGCTCCGGCGGCGTCCGGCCGGCTCCCGCCGCCGCCGCGAGCGTTCCCATCGCCGGCGCGAGCGGCGGCACCGAAGCCCCCTGAGCGCCGGCCCGAAGAGATCGCAATTTGCGGGCTTTTCGCGGCTCGAACCTGATCGAAGCTGCGCAAACCTGGGCACACCTGAAACAGGCAGGCGCAAACGCACGAGGCTCCGCGCCCGCCGTTAGCCGGCGGCGGTCCGGGGGCACGGCCCGCCGCCGGCATCAGCTTCGCAGCGGTCTGGTCCCTAGTCTTGACCGGTGCCCGGTCCGCTGCTCCTCGCCGACACCCCCTGGCTGCTCTACCGATCCTTCTTCGCGCTGCCGAAGTCGATCAGCGACCAACACGGCCGGCCCGTGAACGCCCTGCTGGGCACCGTCAACGCGCTGCTCGCCCTGGTCGATCCGCCTTCGGGCGCGGGACCGGCGCCCCCGCCGCGGGCGGTGGTGGCGTGCACGGGTGCCGAGCAGGCCGAGTACCGCGTGAAGCTCTACCCGCCCTACCACGCCCACCGCGACCCGATGCCGCCGGAGCTCGCCGAGCAGTGGCAGCGGGCTCCCGCGCTGCTGGCGGGCTTCGGATGGACGGTCTCGGGAAGCGAGGAGCTGGAGGCCGACGACGTGATGTACTCGCTGGCCGAGGAGGAGTGTGCGAGCGGCGGCGGCGCGCTGCTGTTGACCGGCGACCGAGACCTCTACGGCGCGGTCGGCGAGCGGGCGTCGGTCGTCGAGATGCTGAAAGGCGGCCGCCACGGCCTGATCGGCCCCGAGCAGGTGCGCGAGCGCTACGGCGTACCACCGGCGCTCGTCCCGGACTTCATCGCGCTGCGCGGTGACCCTTCCGACGGCCTGCCGGGCGCTCCCGGCATCGGCGCCAAGACCGCCGCGGAGCTGCTCGGCCGCTACGGGCCGCTCGAGGACCTCCTCGAGGCTGCCCGCGAGGCCGAGAGCCGCGTGCGCCGCGATGCCGAGGAGATGAAGCCCCGCACGGCCGCGATCCTGCGCGAGAACGACGAGCTGCTGCGGACCTTCAAGCGCATCGCGACGCTCCAGCGCATCGAGGTCGAGCTGCCCGCCGACCGGGAGACGGACTTCGCGGGCGGGGCGAAGATCGCCGCCGAACACGGGATGCGGCGGCTCGCGGCGCGCCTGGAAGGACTCGCTATGGCGAGAACTTGACGGTGATCACATCACCGTCGGCGGTCTTGTAGTCGCGTCCCTCGAGCCGCAGCGTGCCGCGCTCGCGTGCTCCCGCGTATCCCCCCGCGTCGACCAGCTCCCGCCAGCCGATCACCTCGGCGCGCACGAAGCCCTTCTGGATGTCGCTGTGGATCTCCCCGGCGGCGTGCCAGACCGAAAGGCCGCGCCTCAGGTGCCAGGACTGAGCGGGCTTGGCCTCCCCCGCCGTGAAGAAGACGATCTGCTGGAGCAGCGCGAAGGCCTCCTGCACGACCCGCTCGAGCGGAGAGCCGGCCTCGCCGCCGCCTGTGATCTCGGCGCGCATCGCCGCCGCCTCCTCGTCGTCGAGCTCGGCGAGCTCGGACTCGATACGCGAGGAGACGGCGACCGCGCGAGCGCCCTGTGCGGCCGCGTACTCGGCGACCGCCGCGGGAACCTCCGTCGTCTCCTCGTCGACGTTCGCCACGAACAGCACCGGCTTGGCGGTCAACGAGCCCAGGTCGCGGGCGGCGTGCGGCGCCTCCTCGGGCACCGCCACGCCGCGGACCGGCCGGCCCGCCTGCAGCTCGGCGATCACCTCGCGCAGCCACGCCTCCTCGGCGGCCGCCGTCCGATCGCCGCCGCGCGCCTGTTTTGCGACCCGCTCGACGCGACGTTCGGCCTGCTCGAGGTCCGCGAGCACGAGCTCGGTCTCGATCGTTTCGATGTCTGCGATCGGGTCGACCCTGCCCTCGGGATGGATCACGTTCTGATCGCCGTGCACGCGCACGACGTGCACGATCGCGTCGGTCTCGCGGATGTTGGCGAGGAACTTGTTGCCGAGCCCCTCGCCTTTGTGCGCTCCCGCCACCAGGCCGGCGATGTCGTGAAAGTCGATCGTGTCCCACACGATCTCCGAGCCGCCGACGGTCGCCGCGACCTGCTCCAGGCGCTCATCGCGCACCGGCACCACCGCCACGTTCGGCTCGATCGTCGTGAACGGGTAGTTGGCCGCCTCGGCGCCGGCTTTGGTGAGCGCGTTGAACAGCGAGGACTTGCCGGCATTGGGCATCCCCACGATGCCGATGCGGGTGCTCATCCCGGGCCGGCGCCGGCCTCCGGCGGCCGCGTCGCCGCCGCGGCCGCAGCGGTGCCGAGCAAGGCTCCGGCCAGCACATCTGAGGGGTAGTGCACGCCGAGGTAGACCCGCGAGCAGGCCATCCCGACGGCGAGCCCGTAGAGCCCTGCGGCGGGAAGTCCCAGGCGGCTGTAGGCCAGCGCCCCGGCGAACGACGTCGCCGCGTGCGCGCTGGGGAAGCTGAGCGTCGTAGTCGT
Source organism: Solirubrobacteraceae bacterium (assembly GCA_036394235.1). Lineage (GTDB taxonomy): Bacteria > Actinomycetota > Thermoleophilia > Solirubrobacterales > Solirubrobacteraceae > Palsa-744. The sequence goes on from DASWFM010000058.1 coordinate 3,000, forward strand.
GCCCTGCAGCGGGGGCAGCCCCGGGATCTGCGGGCGCGGCCGGCGGACCGCGAACTTGATCGCCGTGTTGAGCCCGTAGACGCCCAGCACCGTCCTGCGGGCCCGGCGCCACTCGGCCGCGCGATCACGCTGCAACAGGCCACCCGCGAAGCCGATCGCGAGCCACACGGCGCTGTGCTCGCCGAGCCTCGAGAAGCTCGCGACGGCGCGCTCAGCGGCGGGCGAGTGCCCGCGTGTGCGGGCCAGCAGGAGCAGTCGCTCCTCGAGGTTCATGTCCTGGCGGAACACGGGCTCTGGACGGCGGCGGGCGGCGCGGGCGCGACGGAGCCGGCCTAGCCGAAGCCGACCCGCGGCTCCTCTGCCTCCGCGGTCACGTAGACGACCTGGCCGAGATCGACCCTCACCGGACCGTCCTCGCTGTCGATCACGTGCCAGCCGTGGCTGCCGAGGGCCTTCTCGAGCCGCTTCAGCTGCTCGTCTGAGAGCCGCACGGCCAGCACCTGGCCGCCTTGGAAGCCGATGCTCAGTCGAGAGCTGGATGCCATCAGTGAACCTCCGCGGGTTGGACGATCTCGGTCAGCACGCCGATGGTCGAGCGTGGGTGCAGGAAGGCTACGCGTGAGCCCCTGATGCCGGTGCGTGGCTGCTCGTCGATCAGCCTCACGCCGGCCGCCTTGAGCGCCTCCAGCGTCGCTTCTATGTCGCTCACCTGGTAGGCGACGTGGTGAAGGCCGGGGCCGTTCTTGGCGAGGAACCGCCCCACCGGGGTGTCCTCGCCGAGTGGCGCGAGCAGCTCGACGTGGTTCTCGCCGACGTCGAGCAAGACGGCCTCGACGCCCTGCTCGGAGACAACCTCGCGGTGGGCGACGGTGAGCTCCATGGTGTCTCCGTAGAGCTCCAGAGCACCCTGCAGCTCCTCGACGGCGACGCCGACATGGTCGATGCGGCTGAACACCCGCCGCAGTCTATAGACGCTCGGTTCCGCCCTCGGGCCGTGCCTCGGGGCGGGCGATCGGCGCCGGAGCGGGGGGCGTGCCGTTGCTGCTCGCCGCGGCCACCACCCGCAGGCCGATCCCCGGCGCGCGCTCCAGCCGCGGCACGCCGCTCATGATCGCTTCGATCGAGTCGCGCTCGAGGATCTCGTGCTCGAGCAGCTCCGCAGCGAGCGCGTCCAGATGGGCGCGGTGCGCGAGCATCAGCTTCTGCGCCGCCCGGCGGGCTTCCTCGATCAGGTCCTGGCGCTCCTCGTCGCGGATTCGCAGGGTCGTCTCCGACAGCCGCACGTCCCCGTCGGGCGAGCGCCCCACGCCGGCAGTGCCCATCGCGTAGTCGTGGACCATCGAGTGCGCGATGTCGGCGACCTTCTTGAGGTCGTCCGAGGCGCCCGTGGTGATCGCGCCGAAGACGATCTGCTCGGCGACGCGCCCTCCCAGGAGCACCGTCATGTAATCCAGCAGCTCCTCACGGGTCTTCAGGTATCGATCCTCTGCGGGGAGGTTCAGCGTGTAGCCCAGCGCACGCCCGCGGGGCACGATCGAGATGCGGTGCACGCGGTCGACCGAGGGCAGCAGCTCGCCGCACAGCGCATGACCGGCCTCGTGGTAGGCGACCACCCGCTTCTCGTGGCTGTTCAGCACCCGCTTGGACTGCACGCCCGCGATCACACGCTCGATCGCAGAATCGAAGTCCGCCGCCGTGATCTTCTCGCGGCGGCGCCGAGCCGCGAAGATCGCAGCCTCGTTGCAGATGTTCGCGAGGTCCGCGCCGGTCAGGCCGCTGGTCTGCTGTGCGACGAGCTCGAGGTCGACGTCGCCCATCGGCTTGGTGCGGGTATGGACCTGCAGCACGCCGAGGCGCCCTCTGACGTCGGGGGGCATCACGAACACCTGCCGGTCGAAGCGCCCCGGCCGCAACAGCGCCGGGTCCAGCTTCTCGAGCAGATTCGAGGCTGCGATCACCACGACTCGGCCGTTGCTGTCGAAGCCGTCCATCTCGACCAGCAGCTGGTTGAGCGTCTGGTCCTTCTCACCGGAGATGTCGGCGCCGCGGCGACCGCCCACCGCGTCGAGCTCGTCGATGAAGATGATCGCGGGTTCGTGGCTGCGGGCGACCGCGAACAGGCGCCTGATCCGCGCCGCGCCGAGGCCGGCGAACATCTCCACGAAGGAGGCCGCCGACTGGGCGAAGAACTCCGCGCCGGACTCCGCCGCGACGGCCTTCGCGAGCAGCGTCTTGCCGGTGCCGGGCGGACCGTGCAGGAGGATCCCCTTCGGCACCTTCGCGCCGAGCTTCTGGAACTCCCGGGGGTCGCGCAGGAACTCGACGATCTCCAGGAGCTCCGCCTTCGCCTCGTCCACGCCGGCGATATCCGAGAACGAGACCTTCTGCTTGGACGCCGGCTTGATCCGCTGCGGCTTGACGCGGGGCATCACCTTCAAGGTGCGCCACAGCACGAAGATGATCGCGATGAAGAAGAACGCGGTGAGGACGGGCTGCCAGTTGTAGGCGAGATTCTGGATTTCCTGCACGAAGGACGTGTGGGCGACCGGCGGCGCGACGACGACCGCGTGGGTGGCGGCGTGTGAGCTGGCCGCCGCGCCATGAACGGCGGTGATGTGATGCGCCGCCGTCGGGTGGGCGGTGTGCGCGCCCGCACCGTGCCCGGACGAGCTCGCGCGGTGCAGGTGACCCGCCGCGGCGTGACCAGCGCTCGTGCTGTGCGAGCCCTGTTGCGGCGCTTCCATGCTCATCTGCGGATCCCCTCCACTCGAGGCACCATCCTTGGTATTCGATCCGATTATGTCGGTTGGCCGGCGCGGTGTCGAGGGCCCGCGGGAAATTGCGGGCGTGGCCGCCGGCACACCGACGCTGAGCCTTGAGCAGGGATGAGGAGGTTTGACGTCGCCGCGCTAGGAGAGGATGCGCCTCGCGAGGTCTCTGTAGAGCTCCGTCGCGAACGCCAGATCACGGACGTCGATTCGCTCGTCGGCGCCGTGGATCAGGGGCGTGCCGTCGAGCAGCGACTGGTGACGCTGGGGGAAGAAGCCGTAGGCGACGCACTCCGGGAAGGCGGCCCGGAAGTGGCGGGAGTCGGTGAAGCCAGGGAGCACCACCGGCACCGCCAGCGCGCCCGGGTCCTGCTCGCCGACCCACGCGGAGATCGTGTCCATCAGCTCGCCGGCCACCGGCGATCGGTTGCCGACGACCTGCTCGGTGAAGTCCAGCTGCCAGCCTTCGGGCTCGCCGAGCACCGCCCGCACGTCCTCGAGAACCTCCCTCTCGCCGAGCCCCGGCGGCACGCGGCAGTCGACCTTCAGCTCGGCGCGGCTCGGGATCACGTTGACCTTCTCCGAGGCCCTGATACGGGTCGGCGTGAAGGTAACGCCGAACATCGGCTCGAACTCCACCGCGAGGCGCGGATCGACCTCCCGCAGCCGTGCGATCGCCGCGACGGGGTCGCCGGGGTCCTCGCCGATGCCCCGCAGGAACGCGAGCGGCTCATCGGTCAGGCGATAATCCGGCTGGCGGGAACCGAGCCGCTCGAGCAGCGGCGCCATCTTCAGCAGCGCGTTTTCGCCCAACCCCGGCATCGAGGCGTGGCCCGCGACGCCGGAGGTGGTGATCGTGAAGCGGAACACGCCCTTCTCGGCACAGCAGACGCCGTAGCAACGCCGGGGGGGCGGGCCCGGCAATTCGAAAACCGCTCCGCCGCCCTCGTTGATGACCAGGTCACAGCGCACCTTTTCGGGATGGGTCTCGGTGATCCACTGCGCGCCGAGCTCGCCGCCGGTCTCCTCGTCGACGACCGTCACGATCAGCAGCTCGCCGCGGCTCGGACGCCAGCCGGAGCGGGCGAGCGAGGCCGCAGCGGCGATCTCGGCTGCGACCTGGTCCTTCATGTCGAGCGCGCCGCGCCCCCAGATGAAGCCTTCCGCGAGATCGCCCGACCACGGATCGCGGCTCCACTCGGAGGGCTCCGCCAGCACGGTGTCGACGTGACCGAGGTAGCAGAGCGTGGGGCCGTCCTCGGCACCGCGCAGGCGCGCGACGAGATTCGGGCGCTGCGGCTCGGCCCCGAGCAGCTCGCACTCGAAGCCGGCCGCCGCGAGGTGGCCGGCGAGGTGCTCCTGAGCGGGACGCTCGTTACCCGGAGGGTTGACGGTGTCGAAGCGGATCAGGCTGCGGAGCAGCTCCTCGGCCTCGGCCGCCGGGGTGGGGGCGGGGCCGCTCAATCCGCCGGCGCGGATTGCGTGATTCCTGCCACGCCCATCTGCGCGACCTCCTCGCGGCTCAGCGGGAAATGGCAGGCGGTGAGCAGCCCGGGGTGGGCGGGATCCTTGTCCTCGAGCGGCGGGTCCTCGATCGAGCAGCG
>DASWFM010000059.1:0-2070 GCA_036394235.1 Solirubrobacteraceae bacterium
CGCTACCGCCGCTCCGTCGGCGACCCGCGCCTGTTCCTCGGCCGCGAGGCGCAGGTCGACCGGCACCGCGATCGCGCCGAGCAGCAGGCAGGCGTGCAGCGCCTGCGCGAACTCGAGCCCCGGGGGGAGCGCGATCGCGACCCTGTCTCCCGGCCCCGCGCCGGCCGCCTCGAGCTCGGCGGCACCGGCCTCGGCGGCGGCGAGCAGCTCCGCGTAGGTCCAGCTCGCTGCGGGCGTCTCGACCGCGACGCGGCCGGGCGCCGCCGATGCGGCCCGCGGGAGCCATGCCTCGATCTGCATGTCGCACAGGCTAGCCTTCGCGCGATGAGCACCGACTGGGCCCCCGGCGAAGGCGAGTACACCGACATCCGATACGAGCTGTCGACCGGGTCGGACGCGGGCATCGCGAAGATCACGATCGCTCGCCCGGAGGTCCGCAACGCCTTCCGTCCCCGCACCGTGATCGAGATCTCCCGTGCGCTCGAGCGCGCGCGGGAGGACACCTCGGTGGGGGTGATAGTGCTGACCGGAGAGGGGCCCGATGCGTTCTGCTCAGGCGGCGACCAGCGCGTGCGAGGAGACTCCGGCTACCTGAACGACGACGAGGCCGGCCAGGCGGGGGTGGGGCGCTTCCATGTCACCGACCTGCACATCCAGATGCGCCGGCTGCCGAAGCCGATCGTGGCGATGGTGGCGGGCTACGCGATCGGCGGTGGCCATGTCCTGCACCTCGTCTGCGACCTCACGATCGCGGCCGAGAACTCCCGCTTCGGCCAGGTCGGTCCCAGGGTCGGCTCCTTCGACGGCGGTTTCGGAGCCGGGCTGCTGGCCAACCTCGTGGGCCCGAAGAAGGCCAAGGAGATCTGGTTTCTGTGCCGCCAGTACTCCGCCGAGGAAGCGCTCGAGATGGGGCTCGTCAACACCGTCGTCCCGCTCGAGCAGCTCGAGCAGGAGACGGTCCAGTGGTGCCGTGAGATGCTCGCCCTCTCCCCCTTCGCGTTGCGCCTTCTGAAGGCCAGCTTCAACGCCGCCGAGGACGGCCTGTCGGGCATCCAGCAGCTGGCCCACGACGCGAACCTGCTGTTCTACGGCAACGAGGAGGCGCAGGAGGGACGCGACGCCTACCGGGAGAAGCGCAAGCCGGACTTCTCGCGGTTTCCCAGGCGGGCCTAGGCGTTCGGAGTGGGAGCGGTCCGCATCTGGTTGATGGCCGCGCGCCTGCGCACGCTGCCTGCTGCCGTCGCCCCCGTCCTCGTCGGCACCTCGCTTGCGCTCGGCGACGGCGACTTCCACCCGCTCGCCTTCGTAGCTGCGCTCCTCGGCGCGGTCTTCATCCAGGTCGGCACGAACCTCTCGAACGACTACTCCGACGCTCGTCGCGGCGCCGACACCGAGGATCGCCTCGGGCCGGTCCGGGTGACGGCCGGCGGGCTCGTGCCCCCCGGTCAGGTACTCGTCGCGACCTACGTGACCTTCGGCCTGGCTGTTGCATGCGGCGCCTACCTGATCGCGGTCGCGGGCTGGGAGCTGCTGGCCGTGGGCGCGGCGTCGATCCTCGCCGGCGTGCTCTACACCGGCGGCCCGCGACCGTACGGCTACGAGGGCTTGGGCGAGCTGTTCGTGTTCCTCTTCTTCGGCATCGTCGCCGTCGCCGGCTCCTACTACGTACAGGTCCAGAAGCTGCCCTGGGAGGCGTTCGTCTGCGCCGTGCCAGTCGGCCTGCTGGCGAGCGCGATCCTCGTCGTCAACAACGTTCGCGACCTCGAAACCGACCGCCGCGCCGGCAAGCGTACGCTCGCCGTGCGGCTCGGCCGCGAGCGCACGCGGGGGCTGTACGTGGCGATGCTCCTGCTGGCGTTCGCGACGGCGCCCGTCACCTGGTGGGCCGGCTCGATGACGGCCTGGCTGCTGCTGCCGTGGCTCGCGGCGCCGCTCGCGGTGCGCCTATCGCAGGTGGTGCGAACGCGCGTCGACGGGCCGTCGCTGAACGCGGCGCTCGCCGGCACGGGGCAGCTGCAGCTGCTCTTCTGCCTGCTGTTCTCGGCGGGGATCCTCGCCAGCGGCGGCATC
>DASWFM010000060.1:0-7378 GCA_036394235.1 Solirubrobacteraceae bacterium
GTACGAGAGGACCGGGATGAACGCACCTCTGGTGTATCTGTTGTCCTGCCAAGGGCATAGCAGGCTAGCTACGTGTGGATCGGATAACCGCTGAAAGCATCTAAGCGGGAAGCCGGCCTCAAGATGAGCTCTCCCATCCCCATGAGGGAGTAAGACCCCTGGTAGACCACCAGGTTGATAGGCCGGATCTGGAAGGACGGTAACGTTCGAAGGAGACCGGTACTAATGGGTCGAGGGCTTGACGGATTTTTTTCTGCCCCTTGGGGCAGGTGGTACCAGTTTGTGCCCCGGAAGGGGTATGTGGCGTCTGTGTAGTTTTGAAGGACCGTGGGACATCTGTCCCGTGCGCGGTGCGCGGCGGTCTCTCGAGTTTTTCCGGTGGCTTTAGCGAGGGGGAAACACCTCTTCCCATTCCGAACAGAGCAGTTAAGCCCCTCAGCGCCGATGGTACTTGGCCCGCAAGGGCCTGGGAGAGTAGGACGCTGCCGGTTTATTTAGAGTCGAGCCGGCCTACGCACCCCATTCGGGGCACGTGGGGCGGCTCGGCCTCGTTAACGGGTCGGCCGACCGCAGACAGGCGATCGCGCTCTACCGCCGGCGCCGTGTGGCCGCTCAGGATTGGCCCGCAGCGGCCGCGAGGGCCAGGACCTGCTGGTCGCCGGTCGCCCACTGGATCGTGAACTTGTGCCGTGCGATCCGCCAGCCGTCAGGGGTCCGTTTGAGCCCCCAGTCGTGCCTCCCGCCAACGGTCCAGATGGGACCGACAGAGTCGTTGGCGAAGACATGCGTGCCCTGCATGTTGTTCGCGCAGGTCGCCTCGTCGCCATCGAGCTCGACGACGTGACCCGTGAGCAGGTGGTTGACCGCGTCGAGGTTCTCCAGCGTCCCGCGCCATCCAGCGACGAAGTCGGCGACGGCGAGCGTTTCCGGCTCGCCGCCGGCCAGCGACGTGCGATCGGTGTGGACCGTCTCGGTGAACAGCTGCCCGAGGCCGTTCCAGTCCTTGGCGTCCAGCGCCATCGCGACGCGGTTGATCAGTTCGATGATCGCGAGGCGGTCCTCCGTCTCGGTCGTGCTGGAACCTGACATCGTCGTGTTCATGCGTGCTCCTTCGCGTGGCTGGCCGGGAGTGGGACCGACGATGCCGAAAGACCAGGCGACTGCGCATCGCCTGATCCCAGTGATTCGCGCCTGCGAGCGCACATGTTCTGATGCCGGCTCAGCTGCTTGGCAGCGAGATCCGGCCCTGCGCGTCGAGCTCCCAATGCCGGTTGTGAGCGACCTCCCAGGGATGGCCGTCGGGGTCGACGAAAACGGCCGTATAGCCGCCCCAGAACGGCTCTCCGGGCTCGCGCGCGATCCTCGCACCGGCCGCGCACGCCTCCTCGATCACCGCGTCGACTTCCGCTCGGTCGCGCGCGTTGTACGCCAGCGTGACACCGCCGTATCCGCCCAGGTCCTCGACGCCGCTGTCCTCGGTCAGCTGGTCGCGGCCCCACAGGCCGAGGGCCTCAGGCTAGCCGCTCGTGGCAGTCCCGGGCCGCGCGCGTCTCCGTGCGCCCGGCCCGGGAGCCACGGTCCGCCGAGAGCTCACTCTCGTGCGTAGCCCATGCGCTCCGTCGCATCATGCCCGTCAGGGCACTGGCGGGCTGACCGTATGAAGTGGGGGAGATGCATTCCTGCGCTGGTGGTGCGATCGCGCCGGCGCGCCGGGCTCGGAACCCCCTGCGCAGCGGCGCTCGGTGCGGATGGACCGGCGTGTCGGGCTCGTTCCGGTCGACCTCCCAGTCGACTCCGTAGTCGTCCTCGAGCATGAGGAACGAGCGGGCCAGATCCAGGGCGCCGAGCGTCCGCTGGGCGAGGGGTGATGTTCGCAGTGATGAGAACATGTGTTCGCAAGATAGGAACGCCCCCGGACAGAAGCTGGGCGAACACCTGTGCGCATCGCCCGTCCCGCCGGAAAACCGCTCCAGAGAGCCGTTTTGGGGCACTGAAACTGCAAGAGAACTTGCATCGCGGCAATAGCCGGATGCGCGGCTGGCTCCGGCGTGCCCATATGCCGGCCCTTGCAGGTTCCAGCCGTCGCGGCTCGAACTGGACTGCGAGATGGCTGTTACGCTCTTCGCACGCCACCCGACCGGCCCGATCGTGGTTCGCAGGCGGCGCCGAAAGCTCATGGAGAAGTTCGTCATCGAAGGCGGCGCGCCGCTGTCGGGAACGATGTTTCCGGCCGGCAACAAGAACGGCGCGCTGCCGATCCTCGCCTCGAGCGTCCTCACCAGCGACGAGGTCGTCGTGCGCAACGTCCCCCGCATCCGTGATGTCGAGGCGATGCTCGAGATCCTCCGAGCGATCGGGGTGGACGTGGCCTGGCGCGGCCCCAACGAGGTCGCCCTCTGGGCCGCCAAGGTCGACCAGGTCGAGATCGACCGCGAGCTCGCCGAGCTGATCCGAGCCTCCTTCCTGCTCGCCGGGCCCCTGCTCGCGCGGTTCCACCGCGCCGTCATGCCGCCGCCGGGCGGCGACGTGATCGGCCGCCGCCGGCTGGACCCGCATCTCGACGCCTTCCGCGCGATGGGCGCACTCGTCGACTGCGGCCGCGAGATCGTGCTGAGCGCTCCGACCGGCCTGCGCCCGACCGACGTCTTCATGGACGAGCCCTCCGTGATGGCCACCGAGAACGCCCTGATGGCCGCAGCCCTGATCCCCGGCACGACCGTGATCGGCAACGCAGCCGGTGAGCCGCACGTCCAGGATCTCGCCCGCATGCTGGTGAAGATGGGAGCCGACATCACAGGGATCGGCTCGAACCTGCTGACCGTCAACGGCACCGATCGCCTCCACGGCTGCGAGCACGACGTCGCCCCCGACCACATCGAGATCGGCAGCTTCATGGCGCTCGCCGGCGTCACCGGCGGCGAGCTGCTGATCAAGGACACCGTCCCCGACGACCTGCGCATGATCCGCCTCGTATTCGAGCGGCTCGGCCTGCGCTCCGAGCTGCAGAACAACGACATCCTCGTCCCCGGCGATCAGAAGCTCGTCGTGCAGGCGGACGTCGGCGAATACAAGAGCAAGATCCAGGATGGCCCCTGGCCCGCCTTCCCGGCCGACCTCACCTCGATCGCGATCGCCCTCGCCACCCAGGCAGAGGGCTCGATCCTGATCCACGAGTGGATGTTCGAGAACCGCCTGATCTTCGCCGACAAGCTGATCCTGATGGGTGCCGACATCGTCATGTGCGATCCGCACCGGGCGATCGTCACCGGACCCCGCCGCCTGCGCGGCGAGCGCGTCGAGTCGCCCGACATCAGGGCGGGCATGGCGATGCTGCTCGCGGCCCTCTGCGCCGAGGGGCGCAGCGAGATCGGCAACATCCGCCAGATCGACCGCGGCTACGAGCGGATCGACGAGCGACTCCGGGATCTCGGCGCCCGCATCGAGCGCGTCGCCACAGAGCCCGTCCACGCGTAACCTCTTCGGGTTCCCATGATCCACCCGATTCCCAGCGGCACGCGCGACGTGCTGCCCGACGAGACCCGTGAGGCGCGAGCCATCACCGACGCACTGCGCCATGTCTTCGAGCGCCACGGCTACGGCGAGGTCTACACCCCGGCGCTCGAGTACGAGTCCGTGCTGGCCCGGGCGGACATGGCCGAAGCCCAGCCGGCATACCGCGTCTTCGACGAGTCGGGCGCCGTGCTCGTGCTGCGCTCCGACATGACCGTCCCGATCGCGCGCGTCGTCGCAAGCCGTTACGCGACCGCGGAGCCGCCGCTGCGCTTCTGCTACTTCGCCCACTGCTACCGCGGCGTCGCCCCGGCCAGAGGTCAGCCCCGCGAGCTCCTCCAGGCCGGCATCGAGCTGATCGGCTCGCCCGCGCCCCACGGCACCGCCGAGGCCCTCACCGTCCTCTGCCGCGCACTCGACGCCACCGGCCTGAAGGACTACCGCATCGGCCTCGGCGACGCCTCCCTCTATCCCGCCCTGATGGCCAGCCTCGAGGTGCCGCTGGGGGCCCGCGACGATCTGATGCGGGCCCTGGTGATGCGCGACTTCGTCGAGCTCGAGCGGCGCCTGCACGAGTCCGGCACGGCCGGCGAGGCGATCGAGCTGCTGCTCGACGTCCCTCAACGGAGGGGCGGCCCCGAGATGCTCGCCGAGGCGCCCGCCGAGGCCTCCGAGGCGATCACGGGCCTGCGCCAGGTCCACGAGCTGCTCGAGCCCGGCGTCGCCGCCCGCGTGATCTTCGACCTCGGCCTGGTGCGGAACATCGGCTACTACACCGGCGCCGTCTTCGACGTCTACGACCCTGCCCTCGGCGCACCAATCGGCGGCGGCGGACGCTATGACGAGTTGCTCGGCCGCTTCGGCCGCCGTCTGCCGGCCGTCGGCTTCGCGCTCGGCGTCGATCGCCTGCACCTCGCCCTGGCCGGCGAGGAGCGCGGCACCGGCGCCCTGCTCGCGAGCGCCCTGGGAGAGTTCGGCGGCCCCACGGCTCCGGCGCCGGCCGCCGAGCCCGCAGACGGCAGCGGCAAGGCTGCCGCGACGGGCGGGGGCCCCTCGTGAGCGCTCTCGGCGGTCTCACGATCGCCGTGCCCCGTGGTGCCCTCTTCGACGGCACCGTCGAGCTGCTCGCGAGCCTCGGGCTCGACACCGACGAGCTGCGGGCGAATGACCGCAAGCTGCTGTTCGAGGACATCGGCGTGATCACCATGCGCCCCTCGGATGTGCCGACCTACGTGGAGGCGGGCGCGGCGGACCTCGGCGTGACGGGCAAGGATGTGTTGCTCGAGCAGACTCCCCAGCGCCCCGGCGAGCAGGGCCGCAACGTCTACGAGCTGCTCGACCTCGGCTACGGCCGCTGCACGATGGTTCTCGCCGGGAAGGCCGGGCCGGACCCGGCCGTCGAGGCTCTGCGCCGCCTCGGCGTGATGCGGGTCGCCACCAAGTACCCCCGCATCGCCGCCCGCCACCTCGAGGAGACCGGCCGCCAAGCGGAGATCGTCGAGGTCAAGGGCTCCGTCGAGCTCGCCCCACTGACCGGCATCGTCGAGGCGATCATCGATCTCACCGCCACCGGCACGACGCTGCGCGAGAACAACCTCGTGGTGCGCGAGGAGATCCTCGTCTGCACCGCTCGGCTGATCGCCAACCCCGTGGCCCACAAGCTGAAGGCCGCCGCGATCGACGAGCTGCAGCAGCGCCTTCGCGCGCTGCCCGTGCCCGGCGGAGGTTGAGATGGAGCTGCTGCGCCTCTCCGAAGCCGAGGTCGCGGGGCTCGGCGGCCCGGCCGCCGCGGCCATGCGGCTGCGGGAGCTCGTCCCCGCGGGCGACTCGGTCGCCGCCGAGGTCGCCGAGATCCTGCACTCGGTCAGGGCCGGCGGCGATCAGGCGCTCGCCGAGCTGACGCGGCGTTACGACACCGGCGGCGCCGACCCGCGGCCCCTGCTCGTCGAGCCCGAGGCGCTCGACGAGGCGATCCGGGAGATGCCCCTCGAGCTCGTCGCGGGCCTGCAGGTGGCGATCGCCAACGTCGCCCTGGTCGCCGAGGCTGCTGTCGGGGTGGACAGCGCCGTCGAGCTGCCCCAGGGCCAGCAGCTTCGGCTCCGCGAGATCCCCGTGGGGTCCGCCGCCGTGTACGTGCCAGGCGGCCGCACCGCCTACCCCAGCACGGTTGTGATGGGCGTTGTCACCGCCCGCGCCGCCGGCGTGATCGAGGTCGCCGTCTGCGCTCCCCCCGGCCCGGACGGTGAGATCGACGGTGCGATCCTCGGCACCTGCCGTCTCTGCGGCGTCGAGCGCGTCTACCGCATGGGCGGCGCGCAGGCGATCGCGGCCCTGGCCTACGGCACCGACACGGTGCGCCCCGTCGATGTGATCGTCGGCCCCGGCAACCTCTACGTGCAGGAGGCCAAGCACCAGCTCTCGGCGATCGTCGGAATCGACGGCTTCGCCGGGCCCTCCGACCTGCTCGTGCTGCTCGGCGCCGAAAGCACCGAGCGCGACGGGCACCTCGCCGCGCTCGACATGCTCGCCCAGGCGGAGCACGGAGCGGGAAGCCTCGTCGCCGCCGCCTCGCCCTCGGCAGCCGTCTGCGAGCGCCTCGCCAGGCTGCTCGGCGAGCTGATCGTGGCGCGCCCGACCGTCGGCGACGCCGCCTTCGCGATCGCGCACGTCGCCTCTCCGAGAGACGCCATCCTCTTGGCAAACGCATTCGCCGCCGAGCACCTCGAGCTGATCGGAGAGGACGTCGAGCGGATCGCCGCGAACGTCCAGGCCGCAGGCTGCCTGTTCGTGGGCGCCGACAGCGCCACCGCCTTCGGCGACTACGTGGCCGGCTCCAACCACACCCTGCCGACCGGCGGCGCAGCCCGCTTCGCCTCGGGGCTCTCCCCGCGCCACTTCCGCCGCCGCATGACAGAGGTGCGGGTGGGCGCGGGCGCCGCCGCGAAGCTCGCCGCCGCGGGTGTCCCGATCGCCCGCGCCGAGGGCTTCGAGGTCCACGCCGAGTCGATGGAGGCCCGCATCGGGGAGAATCCGGCGCCATGAGCCGAACCGCAACGATCGAGCGCAAGACCGGCGAGACGGACGTCCGCCTCGAGCTGACCCTGGACGGCACCGGTGCCGGCACGCGCGAAACCGGCGTCGGCTTCCTCGACCACATGCTCGACCTCTTCGCGCGCCACGGCCACGTCGACCTCGGCGTCGCCGTATCCGGCGACCTGCAGACGGGCGCCCACCACACTGCCGAGGACACGGCCATCGTCCTCGGCCAGGCCCTCGACCGCGCGCTCGGGGACCGCGCCGGCATCGTTCGCTATGGCTCCGCGACCGTGCCGATGGACGAGGCCCGAGCGAGCTGCGCCCTCGACATCTCGGGCCGTCCCTTCACCGTCTTCGAGGCCGACCTGCCGCCCGGCTCCACCGGCGGCTTCGACCACGAGCTGACCGAGGAGTTCTTCCGCGCCCTGGCCAACGCCGCGAAGCTCACATTGCACCTGCGCGTCGAAGTCGGCAGCAACGCCCACCACATGATCGAGGCCGCCTTCAAGTCCTTCGCCCGGGCCCTGCGCGAGGCCGTCACGATCGACCCCACCGAGCAGGGCGTGCCGAGCACGAAGGGGACGTTGACGTCATGACTCCGCAGATCGGGATCGTCGACTACGGCATGGGTAACCGCCGCTCGGTCGAGAAGGCGCTCGCGCACGTCGGCGCCCGTCCGCTCTTGAGCTCGGACCCCCGCTCCCTGTCGGCCGCCGCCGGCCTCGTCGTGCCGGGCGTCGGCGCATTCCCGAGGGCGATGGAGAACCTCCGCTCGCTGGGCCTCGCCGAGCTGATCCGTGAGCGTGCCGGCGAGGGCACGCCGATGCTGGGC
>DASWFM010000061.1:0-8457 GCA_036394235.1 Solirubrobacteraceae bacterium
CCCCCGCCAGCACCAGCCAGGCGCGGCGCTCCGAACGCCGCCACGGGCTGCCCTCGCGCTGTACCGCCCAGGAGCCGCTCGTGCGCAGGTGGGAATGCACCGTCAGCCCGCCCTCGAAGCGCAGGAACAGGTGCTTGCCGTGGGCATCGACGGCGCTCAATGCCCGTCCCGCGAGCTTCTCGGGCCAGCGGTTCAGGCGGTGACGAGGCTGCGGCGTGAGGATCCGCTCGGGCACCCGACCCGCGAGCGCCGCGCGGATCCGCTCGGCGGCGCGGTGGACGGTGTCGCCCTCGGGCATCCCCCTACGATGACAAAGTCGTGTCTCGGGAACCGCTCGCGCCGGCGGCGATCCCGGTCCGATCGGGCACGCGCTCCGCGAGCTGCCCGAGCAACCCGCGAATCAGAAGCGCGGCGTCCGCCACCGTGCCGTAGTCGAGGTTCTCGGGAACGTCGCTCGGCAGGTGATAGTTGGCCGGGACGCGCCAGTCGGTCAGCGAGACGAGCGTCGCGATCGGATAACCAGCGCGGCTCGGGATCACGGAATCCGTCGAGGAGCGCGCGAGGAAACCACGCTCGAGCGGTATCTGCAGCCGGGCGGCCGTGTCGGCCACGAGGTCGCGCAGCCACGGGCCCTCGTAGCGCTCCATCCAGATCGGGCCCTCGCCCTCGAGCATGATCAGGTGGGGAGAGCCGATCGTGTCGACGTTCACGAAGGTGGTGCGCTCGGGCGGGAGACGCTCGGCGTGGCGCGCGATGAACGCGCGGATGCCGTCCTGGAGGGTCTCCTCGGCGCCGCAGGACACGAGCAGCACGCGCACGCCGGCCGGACGCTCGGCGGCGAGCATCTCGGCGAGGGCCACGAGTGCCGCGACGCCCGAGAGGTTGTCGTTGGCGCCCTGCACCGTGGCGCTGCGCCACACGTCGGCGACGAGCGCCGTGCCGAGCGTGCCGAGAGCCAGCCCCGCGCGGGCCGGCGTGCGCCGGCCGCTCAGCGCCGTCAGCAGGGCGCCGATCGGGGCAGCGAGTCCGATCCACCATTGCGGCGGCGAGCGCTTCGCACGGGCGAGGCGCTCGGGATTGCGTTCCCAGGCGCGCCGCAGCAGCGTCTGATCGAACAACAGGCCCGTCTGTGGCGCGTCGTGATGGGCGATCACCACGAGTGTCTCGATCGCCTCGGGGTCGCCCGCGGACGCGACGACGTTGACCGTCTGGCGGCGGCGGCGCGCGAGTCGCCGCAGCACGCGGGGACCGTTCTGGGCCTCGTCGAGAAGGCTCGAGATGCACGCGATCGCGAACAGCGCCGCGGCGCCGCGGCGCCGTCGCAGCGCGAGCCATGCGGCGGTCATGCCGAGCAGCCCGACGCCGGTCGAAGTCGGCGGGAACGTCCCCCACGATGGCTCGTCCTCGAGCGTCACCGCGACGCCGTCGATTGCGCCGAGGCGCGAGGCGAGCCATTCGGCCGCGCGGCGCTCCCCCGGCGAGCACGGCGTGCGGTCCATCGGCGCCAGCGTCTCCACGACCTCGCGCAGCACCCGCTCCATGCCCGGATCCCGGCTCACAGGAAGCATTGTCCCTCTCCACGGTAGGTCGGTGCTTCGCCCACGATCCGCTCCCCTTCCAGGAGGTACAGGCGATTGAACCGCTCGCACAGCTCACCTGCCTTGGCGTGGCGCAGGTAGACCCGATCGCCGACCGCGAGCCCGTCGGCGACGGCCCCCAGCAGGGGCGTCTGCACCTCACCCGCACCCTCCTGGCGGTCGAGCTTCAATCCCGGTGGCAGGTAGGGGCGGGGCAGGCGCGCGTCGTCGGCGGGACCCGAGGCGAGGTAGCCGCCGCCGAGCGCTGTGACCACGCCGGGTCCGGGTCGGCGGACCACGGGCAGCGCGAACAGTGCCGCCGGCTGGGGCGTGAAGGCGCGGTATGCATCGAACAGGAGCGGCCCGTACAGGCCCGAGCCGGCAGCGAGCTCCGTTACCGCGGCCTCCGCCGTGGTCCTCTGCAGGCTGCCGGTGCCGCCGCCGTTGACGAACCGCAGCGGCGGCGCGCCGGCGCTATCGAGCTCCTCCGCGACAGCCGCCACGATCGCCCCGCGCCGCCGGGCCAGCTCGGCCCCCGAGCGGGCCTGCATGGCGCGAACGGCGCGGGCCCGCAGCGGCCTGCCCGGCGGGTCGTCCCCCACGCCCGCGATCTGGGCCTCGTAGGCCATGATCCCGCGCAGCTCGAGGCCGGAGCGGCTGAGCACCTCGCGAGCCATCCTCGCCGCCTGCTCGGGGCTCCTCAGAGGCGAGCGGCGAGCGCCCGCCCGGAGCCGCCCGCCCGCCGCCAGCCAGCCCGTGTCGATGTCCAGGCAGACGCCGATCGCGCCCTCCCTGCCGGCAGCCGAGGCGCGAGCGAGGTCGATCAGGTCGAGCTGCTCGGCGCCGTCGACCATCACGGTCACGTCGGCGCCGGAGGCGGCGAGCTCTGCGAGGGCGGCCGTGTCGGCGCTCGGGTAGGCGACGAGGATCTCGCTGGTGCCGTGGGCGCTCAGCCACAGCGCCTCGGGGAGCGTGAAGGCGAGCGTGCCCTGGTATCCCGGCCGGGCCAGGACCCGTTCCTGCAATTCCCTGCACCGCAGCGACTTGCTGGCCAGGCGGATCGGCTTGCCCCGGGCGCGGCCTTCCATCTCGGCGGCGTTGGCCCAGAAGGCATCGAGGTCCACGAGCGCGAAGGGCGCCTGCAGGCCCTCGGTCGCCCGCTCGAGGCGCGCGTAGAGGTGCTCGGGGGTCATCGGCCCGGCGCGGAGCGCGCTGCATCGCCCGCGGCCGGGGGCTCGCTGCTCGCCCCCACCGGACCCAGCACGCGGTCGGTCCATTCGTTTGCGAAGACACCCTCGGGGTCGAGCCGGGCTCGTACGGCCTGGAAGGCGTCCCAGTCCGGATACAGGCGCCGCAGCCCCTCGGCGGTCCGGAAATGGCGCTTTCCCCAATGGGGGCGGCCGCCGAGATCGTCCATGATCGCCGCCACGGCGCGGAAGTAGGGCTGCCAGGCCATCCCCTCGAACATGTGCACGGCGAGGAAGCCGCTGTCGCGACCGGCGGCGGTGCTGAGCATCGCATCGTCCGGCGCGACCGTCCGGACCTCGATCGGGAAGGGCACCGCGAAGCGCTCCCGCGGGATCAGCTCCATCACCGCCCGAACCGCTTCGGGGGTGCGCTCGCGGGGCAGCGCGTACTCCATCTCGGTGAAGCGCACCAGCCGGGGGCTCGCGAAGATCTCAAACGAGCGGTCGATCCGGGTGGAGCTGCCCGCGAGCGCCGTAACGACACGGTTCAGCCGAGGGATCAGGCCGGGGAAGCGACGGCCGGTGCGGCAGACGAGGCCGAACAGGCGGTTGGTGAGAAGGACGTCGTTGACGTAGGCGCTCGCGCGGCTGCGGGGTCGCGGTGGCATCTCGGTTCGGTTGTTGGTCCTAGTCAGCGCCTTCGCGGCGTGGGGGAAGACGAAGAACTCGAAGTGATCGTTGGAGAGGGCCCGCTGCTCGAAGCCGTCCAGCACCGCCTCGAGCGGCGCGGGGGCGTCGACGCCCTGCAGGGTGAATGCCGGCACGCATCGCAGCGTCACCTCGGCGATCGCTCCGAGCGCGCCGAGGCCGACCCGGGCCGCCCGCAGGACCTCGGGCTCGAGGAGCTCGGAGCAGACGAGGGTCGAGCCGTCGGCGAGCACGAGCTTCAGTTCGGCGACCTGCGAGGAGATGTTTCGCAGCCTCGCGCCGGTCCCGTGGGTGGCCGTCGAGATCGCTCCGGCGATCGACTGCACGTCGATGTCCCCGAGGTTCTCCAGCGCGAGGCCGTGGCCGGCGAGCACCGCGCTGAGCTCCCGGATCGTGATTCCCGCCTCGACGCGCACGAGCCGCGAGGCCGCGTCGACGTCGAGCACCCGTGTCATGCGCTCCATGCCGACCATCAAGCCGTCCGTCAGCACGATGTCGCTGAACGAGTGCCCGGCCCCTGCGACGCGCACCCGCAGGCCCGCGTCGCGTGCCTGGCCGATCGCCTCCGCGAGCTCCTCGGTGCCCCCCGGGCTCGCACGGCGGGCGGGCAGGCAGCGCTCGTCTCCTGCCCAGTTATGCCAGGAGACTGGCCCGACGGCTCGATCGTTAGGCTCGATCATCAGATGGACGAGCCCGAGCCTAACGCCCGCCCGCCCGTCCGCGGCAGCCCGTCGGGCCGGGGCCGCACGCTGGCGCCGCCGGGGACGCGACGGGCCACGGTGGTCGGCGCCGGATCGTTCGGGACGGCGCTCGCGGTGCTGCTGTCGCGGGGTGGCCTGCGCACGACATTGCAGACCCGCACCCCCGAGCAGGCTGCGGCGCTCGGCGCCGACCGCGAGAACCGCGTCTACCTGCCGGGCGTCACGCTGCCCGCGTCGATGCGCATCGAGGCGGCCTCAGCCGGGGCGGCACGAGCCGACTACGTGTTCCTGGCCGTGCCCTCCCGCACGCTGGGGGAAGCGATCGACACGCTCGTCGCGGCCGGCATCGGGCGCCGGGCGGCGATCGTGTCGGTCGCGAAGGGCCTCGTACCGCCGACCGGTGAGCCCCCCACGGTCCTGCTCTCCGCGCGCTTCGGAGGCACGCGCGTGGCCTGCCTGGGCGGCCCCGCCCACGCGGGCGAGATGGTCCGCGACGGAGCGGCCCTCGTGGCGGCCTCCGTCGACGAGGAGCTGGCTCGTTCGCTCGCCCAGATCTTCACCCGCGCCGGGGTCGTCTGCGAGCTGTCCAACGACCCGGTGGGCGTGGAGCTCGCGGGCGCCGCCAAGAACGCCGCGGCGCTGGCAGCCGGGGCGACCGAGGCGCAGGGGCTGAACGCCGCGGGGGCCGCCGCAGGCCACATCTTCGCCGAGGTGTGGCGCTACGCCGAGGGACTCGGGGCCCGGCCCGAGTCGATGATCGGACTGGCCGGCGCGGGGGACCTCGTGGCGACGGCTCTGGCCCACGAGAGCCGCAATCGCCGCGCCGGCGAGCTGCTCGCCGCCGGCGTTCCTGCCGCCGAGATCCCACAACGGGTAGGCCAGGCGATCGAGGCGCTCGAGTCCGTGCCGCTGCTGGCGAGGGCGCTGGAGCAGGCCGGTGTCGCCGCGCCCGTCACCAGCGCGTTGGGGCGGCTGATCGCCGGCGAGCTGCCGCTCCCCGATTGGGTGGCGCTCGTGAGGGCCACCGTTCCCCCTCCGGCCCTCTGGCGCCGGCGCCCACAGCCGGGGTTCTGGCGGCGGCTGTGGCGGCGCACGGCCGGACGCTGACCGCGGGAGGTTGCGTCCGGCGCCGGCCGCAGGGGCCCTTGCGTCCCGCTGTCGCAGCCACTGTCGAAGAGGGTCGATAGCGAAGGTATCTACAACGCGGCCGAGCCCGGATGCATTTTGGAGAGGGCGATAGCAATCGTATTCACCGCGTAAATACCACTGCTATCAAGGCGCATAAAGCAAGCACCCACACGTCGGCCCCGTAGATACCACCGCTATCGCAGAGCAGAAAGCAAAGCCTCCACACCTTGCCCGGTAAATACCATCGCGCACTCGCAACCAGACGACGACTTCGACAGCCTTCGCGGCATCTCGCTCGAGCTCGACCGCTTCTTCGACGAGGAGAAGCGCCGGGAACGGATCCTCCAGATGCAGGACAGGATCAGGCCCGGACGGACGAAGCCGATCGCGATCAGGCTCGATCAGTTCACCGTCAAGAGGCTGAAGACGCTGGCCGCACTGCACAACGTCGGGTACCAGACGCTGCTTAAGGAGTTCGTCGTCGAAAGGCTCTACGAGGAGGAGCGCCGCGAAGGGATCATCCGCGAGCCCGCCCCGCCGAAGCGGTCAACCGGCTAACGCCAGGAGCGATCAGCCGCCTCAGGGCCACCGGCGATCAGCCATCTCACCCCATGAGGGTGCTCACGACAGCCTCGTAGACGCCGCGTCCGTGGCCGGCGCCGGCGACATGAACGTTCTCGCGGCCGGCGATCGCCTCGCGGATCGAGGGGTCGCGTTCGACGGCATTGGCCACCAGCCAGAAGGCACCGACATGATCGGCGCAGGCCAGGTCCTCGCGTGAGTCGCCGATCGCGAAGGTCTGCTCGCGCGGATAACCGCGAGCGCGTGCGTGGAGGGCGACGGCCGCGGCCTTCGACGCGCCGAGGGGGACCAGGTGGTAGGCGCGCACGAGCGGCAGTTCGGCGAGCGCCGGCGAGCGGCGGTGGACCACGCCGTTGTCGACCAATCGCAGCTCGTGGCCGTGCTCGGCGAGCAGGGCATCGGCCTCGGCTGCGTCGATCAGGCCACGGAACAGGTGTGACACTTCCCGGCCCGTGTGCCAGGGCTCGTGATGCTCGAGCCTGCCCGCGTAGTGCTCCAAGAGCAGCGCGGGCGCGCCGGCGGCGTCGATCTGATCGAAGATCGTCAGCTCTCCCGGCAGCAATGAGCCGGTGAGCCAGTGCTCCTCGCCGTCGAGGACGAGGCAGGCGCCCGCCTCGTAGATGTAGGAGGACTGTCCGAACAGGCGAGCGTCCTCGCGAACCTGAGGTCGGCGGCGGCCTGACATCAGCACGACCTCGACATCGGCCCTGAGACAGGCCTGCAGCGCGCGAACCCCCTCGATCGTGATCTCGCCCTCACCGTCGTGCAGCAGCGAGGCGCCCCTTCCGAGCAGCGTCCCGTCGAGGTCCAGATACAGGCAGCGCACGGGCGGCCCGGCTGCCGCCCCGCTCACACGACCCCCGCCAGCGCCAGCGCGGGCCGTTCGATCGGAGCCCCCTCAACCGGCGCGTGAGCGCCTTGCAGCCGACCGTCCTGTTCGAGGCGCCGGGCGATCGTCGCGAGCACGGTGCGGGCCATCGGCGAGAGCGCCGCGAGGGACTGGTGGCGGTTGCGATGCTCATCGAGGTCGACCTGGGCGATGCGATCGAGGCCGACCGCCCGCCAGGCGTCGATCAGCATTGCGATCTCCACGCCGTAGCCCGTCGCGAACGGCAGGCTCATCAGCAGCTCGCGCCTGGCGGCAACCTCGCCGGCCAGCGGCTGGCGCACTGAGGAAAGCTCCGGATAGAAGATCGACAGGGCCGGCCTCGCCATCAGGTGGTTGACGCGACCCCCACCCTCCCCCCCGGGCTCACCGGACGCGGCCAGGGGCCGCCGGTAGAAGCCCTTCACGAGCGAGAGGCCCGGCTCGCAGAGCAGCGCGCCGAGCAGGCCCGTTGCGAAATGCCCGGAGAAGGCTTCGGTGTCGGCATCGAGGAAGCACACGACCTCACCGCTGAGGATGCTCAGGGCCCGCCACATGGCGTCGCCCTTCCCGAGCACCGGCCCGTAGGAGGGCAGCAGCTCGGCCTCCTGGAGCACCAGGGCTCCTGCCCTCTCGGCGACCGCGGCCGTGCCGTCACGGGAGGCAGCGTCGACGACCACGACCTCGTCGAGCACGCCCTGCTCAGCCAGGGAGAGAAGCACGGTGACGATCTCCCCCACGGTCCCCGCGCACTCCCGGGCGGGCAGGCAGACGGAGACGCTCTGACGGCGATCGGCCGCGATCCGCTCGGCCGGATATGCCGAATGATGGAACGTCCGGAGTTTGGGCGGGTGGCCCGACGGGGCAGCTGACATCGCCTCTACTATCTCAAGTCCTTGCCCGTCGACCGCAGAAAAGAGCCCTGGAGCGCGCTGCTCGATATGGGGCGAGAGGATGGCCGGCTGGTGGGAGAGGCGCGCCACGGAGCGGGCCGGGCGAAACTCGCGCGGCTCCCGGAGGAACTGCATCCGAAGGTCCTCGAGGGGCTCGCCAGAATCGGCGTGGAGCGCCTCTACTCCCACCAGTCCGAAGCGCTCGCAGCCGCCTGGGAGGGGCCGACGGTCATCACCACCGGCACGGCCTCGGGGAAGTCGATGTGCTTCAACCTGCCCACGCTCGAGGTGCTCTGCCACGACACCAGGGCACGCGCGATCTACCTCTACCCGACCAAGGCCCTGGCCCAGGACCAGGCCCGTGCGCTCGCGTCCTTCGGGTTGACCGGTTCGGTGCGACCGGCGATCTACGACGGCGACACGCCGCGAGAGACACGGGCGCAGATCCGCAAGGGATCGAACATCGTCCTCACCAACCCCGACATGCTGCACGTCGGCATCCTTCCCAACCACGCCGCCTGGGCGGACCTGTTCGCGAACCTCGCGGTGGTGGTGGTGGACGAGGCGCATGTGTACCGCGGCGTGTTCGGCTCGCATGTGGCGAACGTCCTGCGGCGGCTGCGGCGGATCGCGGCGGCTTACGGGACGGAGCCGCGGCTGATGCTGACCTCGGCGACGATCGCCAACCCGGTCGAGCTGGCCGAGCGCCTGACCGGCCTGGACTTCCACCTGGTCGACTCGGACGGCGCGCCGGCCGCCGAGCGCCAGGTCGCGATGTGGAACCCGCCGCTGCTCGACGAGAAGACAGGCGCGCGC
>DASWFM010000062.1:0-3003 GCA_036394235.1 Solirubrobacteraceae bacterium
AAGGACTTCGCATTCTCCGAGGAGCGCTCGGCAGCGCCCGGGATGCTCCTCGCCGTATCTCGCGTCAACGAGTCCGTTCCGCTGTTCCTGCTCGAAGGCGCCAAGCGCCGGCTCGGCTCGCTTGCCGACCGCCGTGTCGCCGTGCTGGGCCTGGCCTTCAAGGCGGACACGGACGACGAACGAGACTCTCTCGCCCACAAGCTGATCCGCCTGCTCGAGCGGGAGCTGGCCGACGTCGTCGTGCACGACCCCCACGTTGCGACGCCGACGGTCCCGCTGGGCGAAGCCCTGCAGGGCGCCGAGGTGGTGGTGATCGCCGCCGATCACTCCGAGTTCCGCGACCCGGCGACGCTCGCTGCAATCGCAGAGCGCACTGCGCCCGACTGCCTGGTCGTCGACCCATGGGACTGCTGGGGAGCGGCACAGGTCTTCGGCTACGCCTCCGAGCTGTCATTGCTCCGAGCGGAACCGCCCAGGGCCCGCCCGTGACCCGCGTGCTCGTCACCGGAGGCGCCGGCACGATCGGCGCCGCCGTCGTCCGTCGCCTGCTCGCCGATCCCGCCTACGAGGTACGCGTCTCCGACCAGCGCATCGCCCCCCAGTGGATGCGCGAGGGCTGCGAGGTGCACACCGGCGACCTGCGCGTGCTCGAGCAGGCGAGGACCGCGACCCGGGGCTGCGCGCAGGTGATCCATCTCGCGGCGATCGTCGGGGGCATCGCCAACTTCCACAAACTTCCCTACACGCTCACGGAGGTCAACAACGGCCTCTACAACGCCGTCTTCCGGGCGGCTCTCGATCTCGGCGTGGAGCGCTTCGTCTACGTCTCCTCCTCGATGGTCTTCGAGCGTGCCGAGGAGTACCCCACGACCGAGGCCTACCTGCCCCGCTGCCCAGTCCCCGAGTCCGCCTACGGCTTCTCGAAGCTGACCGGCGAGGTCTACTGCCGAGCGGCCCACGACGAGTACGGGCTGCCCTTCACGATCTGCCGGCCCTTCAACGCCTACGGCCCGGGCGAGGTGCCCGACTCCGAACCCGGCATCGCCCATGCCGTGCCCGACCTCATCGAGAAGGTCCTCTCCGGACAGCGGCCCCTGCAGATCTTCGGCTCGGGAGAGCAGACGCGAACGCTCACCCACGTCGCGGACATCGCCGACGGGATCGTCACCGCGATGTCCTCGCCGGCGGGGCTGAACGAGGACTTCAACATCTCCGCCGCCCGCGAGATGACCGTCGCGGAGATCGCACGCGTGATCTGGGAGGCATGCGGCGAGGATCCGGCGGACTTCGGGCTCGAGCACCTGCCGTCGTTCGCCGTCGACGTCCAACGTCGCTGGCCCTCCGTGGAGAAGGCCCGCGAGCGGCTCGGATGGCAGGCGCGGATCTCCGTCGAGGAGGGCATCGCCGCGACCGTCGCATGGCTGCGCCGGCTTCGCGCCGAGCGCGGGCAGCCGCTGCGCCCGGCGAGGGCCAAACGCCGGCGTCCGGTCGCCGGCGGGCGGTAGGGTTCCGGCCCGATGGCAGCCAGCAAAGCGCTCATCACCGGCGTGACCGGGCAGGACGGCTCCTACCTGGCCGAGCTGCTGCTCGAGAAGGGCTACGAGGTCCACGGCATGGTCCGCCGCGGCTCGACCGAGAAGTTCGATCGCATCGAGCACCTCCGCGACCGCATCACCCTCCACCAGGGGGACCTGCTCGATCAGCGATCCCTGGTCGACGCGATGCGAGCCGCGGACCCCGATGAGATCTACAACCTCGCGGCGATGTCGTTCGTCGCCGTCTCCTGGATCCAGCCGACCCTGACCGCGGAGTTCACCGGCGTGGGCGTGACGCGCATGCTCGAGGCGATGCGGGAAGTCTGTCCCGAGGCGCGCTTCTACCAGGCCTCCTCGAGCGAGATGTTCGGGAAGGTCCGCGAGGTGCCCCAGACCGAGACGACCCCCTTCTACCCCCGCTCGCCCTACGGCGTGGCGAAGGCCTACGGACACTTCATCACCGTCAACTACCGGGAGTCCTACGGGCTGCACGCGGCGGCGGGGATACTTTTCAACCACGAGAGTGAGCGCAGGAGTCGGGAGTTCGTCACCCGCAAGATCACCTGGCACGCGGCCGCGATCAAGCTCGGCCTCGCGAAGGAGCTGCGGCTGGGAAACCTCGACGCCGAACGCGACTGGGGCTATGCGAAGGACTACGTCGAAGCCATGTGGATGATGCTCCAGCCCGAGGACCCGCAGGACTACGTGATCGCAACGGGCGAGGGGCACTCCGTTCGTGAGTGCTGCCAGATCGCCTTCGAGGAGGCCGGGCTCGGCGACTTCGAGCAGTACGTGACCCTGGACCCCGCCTTCGTGAGGCCGGCCGAGGTCGACCACCTGATCGGCGACGCCTCGAAGGCGGAGCGCGAGCTCGGCTGGAGGCCCAAGACGAGTTTCGAGGAGCTGATCCGCCTGATGACCCGCGCCGACCTCGAACTGCTCGCTCCGAGAAGCTGAGGATGGCCGTCCCGCTGTTCGACACCTCGACGCCGCTGGCCTTCCTGCACGACGAGCTGCGCGCCGCCGTGGCACGGGTGCTGGACAGCGGGCATTACATCCTCGGCCCCGAGGTCGAGGCCTTCGAGTCTGAGTTCGCCGCCTACTGCGGCGCGGAGACCGCCGTCGGGGTCGCCAACGGCACCGAGGCGATCACGATCGCACTGCGCGCGATCGGGGTCGGCCCGGGCGACGAGGTGGTGGTGCCCTCCTTCACCTTCTACGCCTCCGCCGAGGCGATTCCCGCGACCGGCGCGACGCCCGTCTTCTGCGACATCGACCCCGACACCTACTGCGTGACGGCTGACACCGTGAAGGCTGTCCTGACGCCGCGGACGAAGGCCGTGATCGCAGTGCACCTGTTCGGCAACGTCGCTCCCGTCGCCGAGATCGAGGCGCTCGGAGTGCCCGTGCTCGAGGACGCCGCGCAGGCCGCCGGGTCGAGGGCCGCGGAGGCACGTCCGGGCGCGCT
>DASWFM010000063.1:0-10161 GCA_036394235.1 Solirubrobacteraceae bacterium
GCCCCTCGGTGGGGACTGGCACGGCCGTCTCTCACGTACAGGGTGCAGTCATAGCGATTGCGCCCGAGCCAGTACCAGCTGGGGAGCCTCGCGTCCGAACCCGGCGACAGAGGCCGGTCGCTGTTTCGGACGAGCGCGTACCGTGCGGCCATTTTGAATCGAAACGTCTCATGGCCGAGTCCGCCGGGGAGCAGGATCGTGCGGCCCGCCGGGACGGTCCTGTCGATCGCGCTGAAGATCGTCCCGAGAGGCCGGTACTCCGCGAGATGTTCGTCGGGTCGCTCGGCAAGAGCGACCGCTGTCCCGCCGGCCGCGACGCCGCTCAACGCTACGGCCGCCGCCAACCTGGTCCCGACCAGCAGCCGGCCGAGCCGGCCGAGCTGGCCGAGCCGGCCGACGATGATCTGTGTTGGCATCCACAGCAGCACCAACCACGCGAACATGCCCGCGGGTGAGGCCAGCCACATCGTGTAACCGAGAGTCCCTGCGAACAGGCGGCCGGTAGGGGTGGCGGCTGCGATAGCCGCCACGCTCGCGCAGAGGCAGAGCGCAATCAGCGCGCCGCTCCAGAGCTCTGCCCGGCGGCGGACCAAGCCGAACGAGCCGACTGCCAGTATCCCCACCAATGCGAGCACTGCGGAGACCTCCGCGAGGACGCTAGGCGCCTCACGGACTTCGACCTTCTTCTGCCACGGGGAAGCGGGGTTGGTCAGCCACCACGGGGGGAGCCCCACCGTCAGGACGACGGCATGCCAGCCGACCCTCGGGCCGAAAGTGCTCCTGTTGGCGTTCACGGTCTGCGCCACGGCGGTGAGGTTGCCGGGGCGTGCCCGTATCTGATCGATTGCGGGCGGGGCCCAGCAGATGACCGCCACGAGCGCGGCCGCGAGCGCCCACCGCCGGAACCCCGGGGCTCGATCGGGCGCCCGCCGCCCGGATCGGGCGCGAGGCAGGAGACGACCGGCGAGCAGCCCCGCGATCGCGATCACGAGCAAGCCGAGCGACGGCGCCAGAAACGCGAACTGGCATTGCACCACGAACGATGCGGTCAGAACGGCGAGGATCAAGAGACGATGTTCCCCGCAGGCGACCGACCAGCAGAGAAAGATCAGAAACGTGAATGGGAACAGCGCCGCCGAGGGGTTCCAGATGTCATGGAGAACCTCGGGCGCCAGCGAGCGCGACACCAGGACGATCCCGAGCGCCGCCATGTACATCAACACCAGGCCGCCC
Organism: Solirubrobacteraceae bacterium; assembly: GCA_036394235.1. Lineage (GTDB taxonomy): Bacteria > Actinomycetota > Thermoleophilia > Solirubrobacterales > Solirubrobacteraceae > Palsa-744. Next base: position 1,234 of record DASWFM010000063.1, read on the forward strand.
CGGCGCCGCGCAAGCACCGTCACGCCCACGACTGCGGCGCAGTTGACCAAGCCGATCGTCAGGATCAGCGCTCCCGTGTAGGGCAACCGTGCCGGGATCGCGAGCAGCCAATACAGCATCGGCCCGAGGCCGTACACGGCGTGGTGGATCAGTTCCGTCGCATCGGAGTGCTGCCCGACGAGTGGCGTGTGCGAGGTCAGGACATCGTAGGAGCGGGTCGCGATGTTCGCCTGATCGCCGGCCGGCAGCCAGCCGTCGATGAGCGCCCGCAGCGTTGAGGCAAGGATGGGAATGGCGGCGCACAGGCCCACCGCCGGGGCCAGCCATCGGTCGCGAGGCCGGCGCGGGTCGTCCGGCTCGGCGAATGGCCCGCTCGTGACGATGACGCCTGCTCGCTCGCGGTTCGCAGCAGGCTGCGCCGGTGGCGTGAAGAGCCGATGCCGCCTCGCAGGTGGGCTGCGGCCGCCGAGCAAGGTGTTGAGCCTCCACGAGCGCCCCACATCAGGATGTTCTCACAGGCCCACCGGCCCGCCACGTGCGTCTCAGGCCAGGCCGAGATCGTGCAGGGCGGCACGGGCGGCCCCAAATCCGCACATCCCGTGAACGCCCCCGCCGGGTGGCGTCGCGGCCGAGCACAGGTAGGTCGCCGGTATCGGGGTGGAGTACGGCCGGGTTGAGACGACGGGGCGAAAGAGGGTCTGCCGCAGCGTCGCCGCGCCGGCGTTGATGTCGCCCCCGACGAGGCTCGGGTTGCGGCGCTCGAAGTCAGCGGCGGTCAGGACCGAGCGAGCCAGCACCAGCTCCCGGAAGCCGGGAGCGAAGCGCTCTACCTGGGCTTCGATCCGCTCGGCCATGTCGAAGCGCGATGCCGAAGGGACGTGGCAGTAGGCGTAGAACGTGTGGTGCCCGGCGGGTGCCCTGCTCGGATCGAGGACCGTCGGCTGCACGGCGATGCAGAAGGGCCGCTCGGGATGGCGTCCGGCGGCGACGAGCGCCTCGCTCTCGGCGATCTCCTCGAAGTTGCCGCCGAGGTGCAGCGTGGCGGTTTCGCGGCAGATCGGCGCCGACCATGGCACGGGACCCGACAAGGCCCAGTCGACCTTGTATACGCCCGGGCCGTAGCGGTAGCGCCGGAGGCGCGAGCCGTAGCGTTGCGGTAGCCGAGGACCTGCGAGCGCCAGGAGCCGGCGGGGGGCGAGGTCGAGCAGCGTTGCCCGAGCGGGGGGCAACTGCCCGAGATCCGTGATCCAGCTTCCTGTTCTCACGCTGCCGCCCGCCCGGGCAAGCTCGGCGGCGAGAGCATCGGTGATGCGCGCGCTGCCGCCCTCCACGACGGGCCAGCCCACGGCATGGCCGAGGGTGCCGAGCAGCAGGGCGTAGGCGCCGGTGCCGGCCGCGTCGAGCGGGCGCATCGAGTGGGCCGCGAGGCCGGCCAGCAGGGCGCGCGCCTGCGGCGTTCGTAGCCGTCCAGCCAGCAGGCTCGCGGGGGCCATGCCTCCCAACGCGAAGCGGGCCAGCGCGAGCGGCTGATCGGGGATGCGCAGGAGCGGGGCGAGCAGCGCCCCCACGAGCTCCTTCCAGCGCTCCGTGAGCGGGCCGAGGACGGCTTCGTAGGCGCCCCGGTCGGAGCCGAGCGCGGCCGCGGTGTCCTGGACCGACCGAGTAACGGCGGCCGCGACACCACCGTCGAGCGGATGGGCGAAGGCGACGCGCCCCGTGAGCAGGCGGACGCCCTCGGGCGGCGCCGAGCGAAAGAACGGGGAGGCGGCCAGCAGCGGATGCACCGCCGAGCAGACGTCGTGGGCGAAGCCGGGGAGGGTCAGCTCCTCGGTGCGGCAGCCGCCACCGGCGGTCGCTGCGCCCTCGATCACCTCCACGGCGAGGCCTGCGCGGGCGAGCGTGACCGCAGCCGCCAGGCCGTTGGGACCAGATCCGACGACGACTGCGTCGGGTGGTCCGCTCACAGCGTCAGCGTCTCGCCCTGCCGTGCGATGGCGACGGGCGGATCGGGCCCGAAGCTCGCGCAGATCTCGGTGAGCTCGTCGTCGGTGCGGTCGGGGCGGTGGTGGAACAAGAACACGGAGCGTGCGCCGGCGCGGCGGGCGAGAGCGACCGCGTACTCGCCACAGGAGTGCCCCATCACCGCTTCAGCGCCGAGCTCGGATGCCACCAGCTGCGCGTCGTGGAAGAGGATGTCGCTCCCGGCCGCGAGATCAAGTGCCGCCTGGTGGTACTCGCCGAAGCCGTCCGGGCCCGGGCCGAGGCTCGTCGGGTAGTGGTCGGGCATGTAGGTGACGGCGGCGTGACCGTCGCTGATACGGAAGCCGAACGTGCGGCCCCCCTTGTGGGGTATCTCTCGCGTCAGCACCTCGAGGCCGCCAAGCATCGAGGAGCCGGGCTCGAGGGTCGCGAAGCCCCAGCGGCCACGGAGGGCGTCGGGCGCGACGGGGAAGAACGGGGGGGACATCAGGCGTGACAGCACGGCGAGTGCATCGAGGCCGTTCTGCTGCTCGGGGATCACGACCGTGACATCGCTGCCCTCACGGTCGCCGCCGGCGAAGAACGGCAGCCCCTGGACATGGTCCCAATGGAGGTGGCTGAGCAGGATCGTGCCCGCGAACGGGCGTCCGCCGAGGAGCCCCGTGACAGTCCGCAACCCGGTTCCGGCGTCGAGGATCAGCGTCGGGGCGTCAGCACCGTCGGGGGTGATCGCGATACAGGAGGTGTGCCCGCCGTAGTGCTCGAAGGAGCTTCCCGGGGCGGGTGTCGAACCCCGTACGCCGCAGAGGTCGATCCGCACAGGTGGCGGAGGCTACCCGATTCGCTCCGCGCTCCAAACAGGGCGCCCCGCGCTGATCGCCTGGTCCCTCAGCCCTGGCTGCAGCCCGTGATGCCGCCGTCGAGCGGTATCACCGCGCCGGTCATGTAGGCGCCGGCGCGTGAGGCCAGGAACAGCGTCAGCCCGGCGATGTCGTCGGGCCGGCCGATGCGCCCGAGTGGCACGCTCTGCTCAATCGCCGCTCGCATCTCGGCGTTCTCGAGGACAGCAGCCATCATTTTGCTCTCGAAGGGACCGGGAGCGATCGCGTTTACGGTGATGTGCTCTCCGGCCAGGCGGCGGGCGAGGTGGCGGGTGAGCATGTGCACGGCCGCCTTGCTGGCGCTGTAGCTGTAGTTCTCGACGCCCGGCGTGCGGATCCCGTCGATCGAGCCGATGTTGATCACGCGCGCGGGTTCCGCGGCGCTGGCGGAAGCGCGGAGGGCATCGAGCAGGCCGATCGTGAGGTGGAAGACACCCTCGACGTTGGTGTGCATCGCGCGGTCCCAGCCGGAGGGCGGGAACTCCTCCAGCGGTGCGCCCCACACGGCGCCGGCGTTGTTCACGAGGATGTCGAGGGAGGGGAAGCGCTCCCGCGTCGCGCGGGCGAGCTCGCCGGCGCCGTCGGGGGTCGAGATGTCGCCGACGATCGCCTCGCATTGACCCAGCGCGGAGAGCTCCGCGGCCGCGGCCTCGATGTCGGGCTGCTTGCGCGAGGAGACGATCACGTTCGCTCCCGCCTCGACCAGCCCCCGCGCGATCATCAATCCGATCCCCCGCGAGCCCCCGGTGACGAGGGCGGTCCTGCCTGCGACGTCGAACAGCCCGGCCATCAGTCGATGAACTCCGCCTGACGCTTCTCCAGGAACGCGCTGATCGCCTCCGGCGGCGCGGCGCCGAAGGTCGACATGATCTGCTGGCGGTCCTCGTACTCGACGGCTGCCTGCTCGGAGGGGATCTCGAGCGCCGCCCACATGCCCTGCTTCGTGAGGCGCACGCCCCAAGGCGCGAGCTCCGCGATCTGGCCGGCGGCCTCGAGGGCGCGGGCCGCGAGGCCGTCCTGCTCGACGACGTCGGAGACGAGGCCGATGCGCAGTGCCTCCTCCGCATCGACGCGGCGGCCGGTCAGCATCAGCTCATGCGAGCGGGAGGCGCCGATCAGCCGCGGCAGCAGCCAGCTCGTCCCCATGTCGCAGTTCGAGACGCCGATGTTGATGAAGGCCACCCGGAACACCGCCTCTGCCGCCGCGAGTCGGATGTCGCAGCCGAGCGCGAGTGCCATGCCGAACCCGGCCGAGGGCCCGTTGACCGCGGCGATCACCGGCTGGGGGAGGGCACGCAGGCCGAGCACCAGGCGCGACATGTGCTCCTGGTTGGCGAGCCGGTCGCGCGACTCGTCGCTGCCGTCGTTGCCGGGCGCACGGCCGTAGCCGGCGAGGTCCAGGCCGGCGCAGAAGCCGCGTCCTGCGCCGGTCAGCACGACGACCCGGCAGGAGCGGTCACGCTCGATCTCGCGAAGCTGCTCGTGCAGCGCCTCGCAGAGCTCGGCCGTCATCGTGTTCAGCCGGTCGGGGCGGTTCATCGTCAGCCGCCGCACGTGCGGGGCGGGCTCCTCGACGATCAACAGCTCCGCGGACACGCGCGGCATCCTATTCGCGTCAGGCGCGCGGATAGTGAAACGCCTGAGTCTGAGTGACCTTCGCGACGAGCTTGCCGTCGTCCCGCGCGAGCTCGGTCTCGATCACGATCATCGTGCGTCCCTTGTGGAGGGGCCGGCTGGTCGAGGTCACCGTGCCCTCGCGAACGCCGCGCAGGAAGTTCGTCTTCGACTCGATCGTGGCTGTGCCGATCGAGCCCTCGGGGAGGTTGAGGAAGGCGAGCACCCCGCCGCCTCCGTCGGCGAGCGCCATCAGCGCGCCGCCGTGGAGCAGCCCCCCGGCGGTGCAGCGCTCCGGCGCCCACCCCATGCGGCCTCGCACCAGCTCCGGCGTGGCCTCCGTCAGCTCGGCGCCGATCAGCACGGCGAAGGGCATCGTGTCGCGGATCTGCTCTGGGGTGGGCATGGCGGCGATGGGGGCATCCTTGCATTGAGGAGCCGTGTGTGACACTTGCGCGGTGCCGGCGCGCGAGCTGAAGGTGGCGGTGGTGGGTCACGTCGAGTGGGTGCAGTTCGGGTATCTCGAGCACCTGCCACGGGCCGGCGAGGTGGCCCACGCGACCGGCGCCTTCGAGGAGCCGGCGGGCGGTGGCGCTGTCGCCGCGGTCGCGCTCGCGCGGCTGGCGGGCGGCTGTGTGCTCCACACGGTCCTCGGCAAGGACGACCTCGCGCGGCGCTCGGTGGCGCGGCTGCACGAGCTCGGGGTGGAGGTGCGCGGAGGGCCGGCCGCGCTCGAGGAGGGGCCGGCGCAGGAGACCCGTCGTGCGGTCACGCTCGTCGACGCGGCCGGGGAGCGCACGATCACCACTTTCGGACCGCGGCTGGACCCGGCGGGGGACCCGGGCGGCGAGTCGTGGGCCGGGTTCGCCGACCTCGACGCGGTCTACTTCACCGCCGGCGACGGGCCGGCTCTGCGCCGGGCGCGGGAGGCGAGTCGCGTGCTCGTCGCGAGCCCCAGGGCGCTCCACGCACTCGGCCAGGGCGCCCCGCTCGACGCGCTCGTGCTGAGCGCCGACGACGAGATCGAGCTGCAGGCCGCGCGACCGGCGCTCGAGGAGGCAGCGCTGGTCCTCTACACCGAAGGCTCGCGCGGCGGGCGCTGGCGCCGCCGGGACGGCAGCGAAGGGCGCTGGTCCTCGGCGCCGCTGCCGGGGCCGGTGCTCGACTCCTACGGCGCCGGCGATACGTTCGCCGCCTCCCTCGCCTACGGGCTCGGCGCGGATCTCGAGCTAGAGGATGCGCTGGCGCTGGCCGCCGCGCGGAGCGCCGAGGTGATGACGTGGGCGGGCCCCTACGGTCCTCCGCAGGGTGCGCGCGAGCGGCAACGGCTCGAGACCTGAAAGGATCCCCGGCGCGATGGACTTCGAGCAGATCCTCACCGACACCTCCGAGGGCGTCCTCACGATCACGCTCAACCGGCCCGAGCGGCTGAATGCATGGACGGGGCGGATGGGCGAGGAGCTGCGGGCGGCCTTCGAAGAGGCTGATGACGACGACGAGGTGCGGGCGATCATCGTCACCGGAGCCGGCCGCGCCTTCTGCGCGGGCGCGGATCTCGAGAGCGGCGGCGACACCTTCGACTACAGCAAGCGCGACACCGCCGGGGTGGCCGGGCGCGACGGCGGCGGCGAGTTCACGCTGCGGGTCTTCGACTCGAAGAAGCCCGTGATCGCCGCGATCAACGGCGCGGCGGTCGGCGTGGGAGCGACGATGACGCTGGCGATGGATGTGCGGATGGCGGCCGACGATGCCCGCATCGGCTTCGTGTTCGCGCGCCGCGGGATCATCCCGGAGGCGTGCTCGAGCTGGTTCCTGCCGCGCGTGGTCGGCATCAGCAGGGCCATGGAGTGGGTCAGCACGGGCCGCGTGTTCAGCGCCCAGGAGGGCCTTGAAGCGGGGCTGATCCGCAGCCTTCATCCCAAAGACGAGCTGCTCGGCGCGGCCCGCGAGCTCGCGCTGGAGATCGCCGAGAACACGGCGCCCGTGTCCGTTGCGCTCGCCAGGCAGCTGATGTGGCGGATGCTCGGCGCCGAGCATCCGATGATCGCCCATCGCGCCGACTCGCGCGGGATGATCGCCCGCGGCCAGTCAGCGGACGTCGTCGAGGGCGTCACCTCCTTCCTCGAGAAGCGCCCGGCGCACTTCACCGACAAGGTCTCCGACGGGCTGCCCGATGTGATGCCGGGCTGGCAGGCGCCCGAGTTCGAGTAGCGGCGCGAGCGCGTCCGGCTCAGAACGCCGGCAGCTCCTGCACCATCGACAGCACCGGTGCGAACAGATCGCCTTGCTCGGCCACGCGTTCGAGCACCTGCGGCGCCTCGAAGGTGAGCAGGGCGGGATCGCCCTTGTCCACGGCCGCCCGAACCTCCTCCCAGTCCAGCGGCGTGGAGACCGTGGGCCGCGGCCGCGCGCGCAATGAGTAGACGCACACGGTCGTCTTGTTACGGTCGTTCTGGCTCCAGTCGATCAGCACCTTGCCCCCACGCCGCGCCCTGGTCTGGCGCGAGACCACTCGCTCCGGTTCGTTTTGCTCGAACAGCTCGGCGACGGCCTTGGAGAAGGTCTTGGTGGCGGCGAAATCGACGTCCTCGACGTTCAGCGGCACGTACACCTGCAATCCCTTCGAGCCCGACGTCTTCACGAAGCTCGCCAGGCCGAGGCCCTCGAACAGTCCCTGCAGTGCCACCGCGACGCGCGCCGTGTCGATCACGTCGGCCGGTGCGCCGGGATCGAGGTCGAAGACCATCGAGGTCGGACGGTCGATCGCGTCGGCCCGGGCGAGCGGCGTGTGCAGCTCGATCGCAGCGAGGTTGGCGAGCCAGATCAGCGTGGGCTCGTCATCGGAGAGCGTGTAGTCGATCTCCTCGCTGCCGGCCGGGATCGCGACGGTGCGAACCCAGTCGGGGCGGTGCGCAGGTGAGTGCTTCTGGTAGAAGGACTTGCCCTCGACGCCGTCCGGCCAGCGCTTGACCGTCAGGGCCCTCCCCTGGAGGTGCGCGAGCATCTCGGGCGCGATGCGGGCGTAGTAGTCGATCAGCTGTCCCTTCGTATAGCCCGTCTCGGGATACAGGACCTTCTCCAGGTTGGACAGCTTCAGCTCCCGGCCCTCGACCTCGACCACGGCGCTCGCCTGCCCCGCCGGCACGAGCGAGTCCGCGGCTCTCGATGGGGCGTTATGCGAACGGCCCGTCGCCCGCGACCTTCGACTCTCCTCTTTCCCTTTCCCTTTCCCTTTCCCCGCAGCCTTCTTCATCTCCTTCTTCCCCTCCTCCGTCGCCGCCCCGGCTGCGTGCGCCGCAGGGCGCCCCGCCCGAGGATCCTCGCGTATGACCTTCGCCGGGTCCTTGTCCTCGCGAAGTCCCTTGTATGAGGGCTGGCGGATGTTGCCCGCGGAGGTCCATTCGGAGAACTCGACCTCGGCGACAAGGCGCGGCTCGACGAAGACGGCCTGGCGTGGCGGCGCTTCGCCGGCGCTGAACGGCGAGCCATCGCGGACGAGCGGAGCGAGCAGGCGGCCGAGCCGGGCGAGCTCCTTCTCGGAGAAGCCGGTTCCCACCCGTCCCACGTAGCGGAGTGCGCCGTCGGGGTCGTGGACGCCGAGCAGCAGCGCGCCGATCGTCTCGGTGCGCCGGCCCTTGCCCGGCAGCCAGCCGCCGACGATGAGCTCCTGGCGGTTCATCGTCTTGATCTTTACCCAGCCGGCCGAGCGCCGGCCGGGCTGGTAGGGGGAGTCGAGTCGCTTGGCGACGATTCCCTCGAGGCGCTGCTCGACGCTCGCCTGGAGCAGCTCGGCGCCGTGGCCGATGATGTGCTCGGGCGTCTGCCAGCTCGCGCCGTTGAGCGCGAGCTCGGCGAGGCGGGCGCGGCGGTCGGCGTAGGGGAGGCCCATCAGCGTGTGTCCGTCGAGCCACAGCAGGTCGAAGATCACGTAGGTGACGGGCGTGGTCTTCGCGAGGCGGCGGGCGACCTCGCGGGAGGCGATGTGCATGCGTGACTGCAGCGCCCCGAAGCTCGGGCGGCTGTCCTCGCCGAAGGCGACGATCTCGCCGTCGAGGACGGCCTGGTGGGAGCCGAGGTCGCGCCCGATCCTGGCCAGCTCGGGGTAGCTGTCGGTGATCTCGTTGAGGTTGCGGCTTTCCAGCCGCAGCTCCCCCGGCGTCGAGTAGGCGATCGCGCGGACGCCGTCCCACTTGATCTCGAAGGCCCAGCCCGCATCCTCCGCGGGGAGCGTGCCGGTGCGGGCGAGCATCGGCACGATGCGATGTGGCATCGGCTCGCGATCGGGGTCGGCGGGCGGATCCATGCGGTGGATCATCCAGTCCTTCGGCGGATCCTCCTTGTCGATCGCGAACAGTGCGTAACGCGCCTGCAGGCGCTCCCCGTGGAGCAGCACCTCGACCTTGCGCGGCTCCCACTTCAGCGGCTCGTATGTGCCGTGATCCCAGATCGTCAT
>DASWFM010000064.1:0-2618 GCA_036394235.1 Solirubrobacteraceae bacterium
AGCTCCGTGCGGAACTCCTTGACCTGGATCGGCTCCTCGCGTTTGGCGTTGATCGCCATGCGCAGGAAGTTCGCGACCGACACACCGGGAATCGACACCGGGTACTGGAAGGCGAGGAAAAGCCCCGCCTTGGCCCGCTCGTGGGGCTCCGCCTCGGTGATGTCCTCGCCTTTGAAGACGATCGATCCCTGGGTGATCTCGTAGGAGGGGTGGCCCAGCAGGGTGTTGGCCATCGTCGACTTGCCCGAGCCGTTCGGGCCCATCAGGGCATGGATCTCGCCCCTGCTGATGTCCAGGTCGACTCCGCGGAGGATCTCGCGCTCCTCGATGCGCACGTGCAGGTCTCTGATCTCGAGATCGGCCATATCGGGTTTTCAGGCTCCAGTCGTCAGGGGTTCGATTTGCAGGGCGGCGGCGGCCATCGGTGGGCTCACCAGCAGGTCGGCGAGGGTCGTCTCGCGAAGGGTGTTGATGATCGAGAAGCGAACCCGCGTCCAGAGCAGCTTGGTCGGGCAGACGTGGTCGAGCTTCGACTCCCGGGCGCAGACGATCGAGCCGTCGGCGGCCTCGGAGATGCACTCGATCGGAGCGATCGAGCCCTCGAGGGCTTCGACCACCTCGGCCATCGTGATCTGCGCCGCGGGACGGGCGAGCAGGTAGCCGCCGCGAGAGCCACGGCGGGAGTCGACCAGGCCGGCCTTGCGCAGGCGCGCGACCAAGTGCTCCAGGTAGGCCAGCGGCATGCCGTCGCCGGACGCGATCTCGGCGAGCGGGATCGGCTCGCCGCCACTGCGCCGAGCCAGCTCAACCATCACGCGAACGCCGTACTCGGCCTTTGTAGAGAACATCATCGTGATTTCCTACCTGCGAGCTAGGGTATCAGCCGCTTCGCAGCTTCCCGACGTCGTGGACGAGCGCTTCGGGGGTCAGCTGTTCGGCGCCGTAGAGCACCCGTTCGTGGCCCCCGGAGTCCAGCAGGCGGACCGTCGCGTACCTGGCGAACGTCCCGGCCCCTGCCGAGGCCGGACGAACGCCGTAGGCCTTCCAGACCTCACTCAGCCGGGACGTGGCCCCGGTCAGGTACTCCGCGCGGCCGCTCAGCGAGACGTCCGCGAGGAAGCGCCTGACCGATGCGGGTCTGTCGCCGGCCGGGTCGGCGCTGACGATCACAACGGCGACGGGGTGGCCGCCCAGTTCGTCCAGCGCGCCCCGGATCTGCTGGGCGATCAGCACGCAGGGCCCCCCGCAGTGCGAGTACAGGAAGGCGAGTACGACCGGCCCCCCGCGCAGCGAGGCGAGCGACACGTTCCGGCCGTATTGGTCAGTGAGGCTGAAGCCCGGCGCGACCTTCGAGCCGGGCAGGGCGGCGCCGTCGAAGCCTCCCTGCGAGGGGATCGCGGGCTGCGTCGAGGCCGGCGGAACGCTCCCGGCCGGCGAGCTCGTCGTTTTCGCGCCTTCTTCGGACGCGACGATCGCGAACACCAACGCCGCGATCACGAGCAGGCCGAGGGCGGCGGGAAGCAGCGGTCGTCGCCGTCTCATCGCGCGCACCCTACGGCAGCCCCGGGGCTCGGGCGGAATCGCTGCAGAATGTAGGTTCAGAGCGGCCCCGCCGGCCCATTTCGTGGCGCTATACTTTATGAAGTCTATGAATCCCGACCTTCGTTTAGGAGTTTCAGGATGAGCACGTCCGGTCCCGAGCTGCTGCGGCAGATCAAGAACAGGATCGAGGAGGTAGACCCCTCCGAGGTCAAGGAGCTCGCCCACGAGGGCGTCACGATCGTCGACGTCCGCGGCAGCGAAGAGTTCGCGACCGGCCACCTGCCGGGAGCCAAGAGCGTTCCGCGCGGCCATCTCGAGTCGCGCATCGAAGGCGTCGTCCCCGACCGCTCCTCCCAAGTCATCCTCTACTGCGCCTCCGGCCAGCGCTCGGCCTACGCCGCCCGCACGCTCACCGAGGACATGGGCTACGAGCACGTGCGCTCGATGACCGGCGGCATCACGCTGTGGAAGGACCGCGGCTACGAGATCGAGGTGCCCCGTGCGCTGAGCGCCGAGCAGCGCGACCGCTACTCCCGCCACCTCCTGATCCCCGAGATCGGCGTCGAGGGGCAGCAGAAGCTGCTCGACGCGAAGGTGCTGCTGCTCGGCGCCGGCGGCCTCGGTTCGCCGACTGCCCTCTACCTGGCCGCGGCCGGCGTCGGCACGCTCGGCATCGTCGACGACGACGAGGTCGACCTGTCGAACCTCCAGCGCCAGGTGATCCACTCCACCGACCGCATCGGCGTCCCCAAGGTCGACTCCGCCGAGCAGACCATCCACGCGCTGAACCCCGACGTGAACGTCGTCAAGTACCAAACTCGCATCGACGCCTCGAACATCATGGAGATCATCGAGGGCTACGACGTGATCGTCGACGGCGTCGACAACTTCCCCACGCGTTACCTGCTCAACGACGCCACCGTACGACTCAGGACCCCGGTCGTATCGGCCTCGATCCTCGGCTTCGACGGCCAACTCTCGGTCTTCAAGCCCTACGAGGGCCCGTGCTACCGCTGCCTCTTCCGCGAGCCGCCGCCCGCCGAGCTCGCGCCCTCCTGCGGCGCCAACGGCGTGCT
>DASWFM010000065.1:0-5977 GCA_036394235.1 Solirubrobacteraceae bacterium
GCCAGCCGGCGTCGGGCTACGACTACGGGACCTTCGCGGCCGACCTCGCCGGTACCCATCGAATGCCCGACGATCGTCGCGTCGCTCAGATCGAGCTCGTCCATCAGCGTTGCGAGGTCGGCCGCGAAGGTCCCGTAGTCGTAGCCCGACGCCGGCTGGCTCGATTTGCCGAAACCCCGGCGGTCGTAGGTGATCACGCGGCAACCCGCGTCGAGCAGCACCGGCAGTTGCTTGTCCCACGCGCGCCCGCTCAACGGGTAGCCGTGGATCAACACCATCGGCGGCCCCGAGCCATGATCCTCGTAGTAAAGATCGATCGACGCTGAGTTCTCCTGACCAACGCTGATGTAGGGCATGACGCTCCTTCGGTTGGGGGGCTCATCCGGCGGCCAAGCGGGACCGCGCGCTCTTTCGCCTGTCGGCAAGGTGACGATCGCACCCTCGGCGCACCGTTCGCGCCCGTGACTTCCCTGGTCGACCCCTGGTCGCATAGCGCAGGCACCCGAGATGACGTACTCGCCGGCAGACGGGGCATTCCCGTGGGCGGTATGTTTCCGCTCACAGGGGAGCGCCGGACGCTGGGGGGCCGACGGCGAGCCCGAAGACTCATCCAAGGGGAGCACTTATGTCATCGATGCGCAACCGCGTCCTGATGCGCTGGACGCTTGGAACGGCCATTCTCGTCGGCTGCCTGCTCGTGCCAACCATGTCCCAGGCGTCGTCACTTCCGAAGGTGACCGTCGCCATAACGCCAAGCTCGGCAACCGTCGGAGGCTCGCTCGAATCCGGCGCCGTCAACGTCGTCGTCAGCGACACCGGTGTCAAGGAAGGCTCCGTGATCCTGTTGCAGGTCAAGCCCGGCGTGACGATCGCCGAAGTCGAAGCGTTCGCGAGCAGCAAGAAGGCCAACGGCGATCCCAACAAGTCCTCGGCCGTCGGCTCTCTCGTCTTCGACGTCGAAGCCAATCCCGGCGCCCTGACGGAAGCACAGACGGTGCTGGCGCCGGGCGAATACGTGGTGCTGACGGGCGAAGGGGAAAAGCCTGTGCAGCTGCGCAGCCACTTCAAGGTCATCGCATCGAAAGCGCCCGCCGCGCTTCCCGCGCCGGCGGCCGTGGAGCGCACGATCGAGTTCGGCTTCAAGGGCCCGAAGACGCTCCACGACGGAGAGCTCGTGGCCTTCGAAAACGAAGGCTTCCTCGTCCACATGGATTTCGCCTTCCCGGTCAAGAACATGAAGGCCGCAAAGGCTGCTGTGAGGGACCTCCAGTCCGGCAGGGAAAAGGGACTCGGCAAGCTGATCGCCGGCCCGCCCGTGTCCTTCGCCGGGCCGCTCTCACACGGCGCCGTTCAGGAGGAGACGATCACCGCCAAGCCCGGCATCTACGTGCAGGTCTGCTTCATGCAGACCCAGGACGGCCGCGACCACACCCGCCTCGGCATGGTGCGCATCATCAAGATCACCAAGTAGGCGCCGGCGCCTGGCCTCTGGCCTGGTTCCCGGCATCGAGCTGCGTAGGGCCCCGCTGCGGCGGGGCCCTCACGCGTCCTCGGCGAGGTCCTTTCGGAAGAGGAGCTTCTCTCCCACTCCAGAGACCTCGAACAATCGCTGCACCTGCGGGCTGAGGGCGCCGATCAGCAGCTCGCAGCCGTTGACCTCGCAGAGTTCCTTGCCGACGATCACGGAGCGCAGGCCGGTCGAATCCATGAACGCCAGCTCGCCCATCTCGAGGGTGATGCGTTCCGCGCCATCCGTGCACAGCTCCGCGATCGCCGTGTCGAGCACTCCCGCAGACGCGAGGTCCAGTTCCCCGGACAGAGACAGGATGTGGCCGGAGCCGTTCGTCGTGGCCTGTATCTGCAGCGCTTCCCCGTGTGGTGTCATCTTCATGCCTCTCTCCGGCGCGACCGAGACGACCGAATCTCGGTCCTGCTCGCGCACACGACGCAAGTTCGAATCCTGGGCATCGCTCCTCGACACACTCCCTTCGCTATGTGCGCCGGTCTGCCCTGGACTGCGCTCGGGGCGCGCAGCGTGCTTTCCGGGTCGGCGGCGTCCCCTTGACGCGCCGTCGGGGACATCCTAGCCGACCCGTGGACGGCGATCTCAGCGCCTGTCGCGTCAGTCCTCGAGGTGCTCTTCGTCGGGTTCGCTGTACTCGATCGATTCCTCGGCCGGGTCCTCCGGCGTCTCGTGCGCGCCGTCGGCGATGATGCGGAACGGCGAGTGCTCGTCGCCGTGCGAGCTGTGTTCGATCAGCTCCTCCTCGGCGAGCTCGAAGCCCTCAGACTCTCCGCCGCCGGCCTCTTCGACGGCTCGCCGCTCTTCCCGGCGCCTTAGATCGAGGTCGTACTCGTCCATCTCGTCCATCAGGCCTGCAGCTGCCGGCGCGCCGCGTCCACCAGTTTCTCGGTGCCCTTCAACTCCTCGAGCGCCGCCGCCATCGCCTCCCGCTCGCACTCGATCTTCTCCGGCCACGGCTTCGGCGGATGATCGTCGAGCGTCTTCATGCCGTTGCCCGTGATCATCGCCACGACCGTCTCGTCGGGGCCGAACCGCCCCGCCGCCGCCAGCTTCTCGAGGACCGCGATCGTCGTGCCGCCGGCGGGCTCCGTCAAAAGGCCCTCGGTGGCGGCGAGCAGGTCGATGCCCGCGAAGATCTCCGGGTCTGAGGCGAACGCCGCCGTGCCTCCGCGCTTGTGCACCGCGTCGATCACCAGGTAGCCGTCGCCCGGTGCGCCGATCGCCAGCGAGTGTGCCGCGGTCTCCGGCATCACCGGCACCACCTCCGCCTCCTCCGCGAGGATCGCGGAGGCGATCGGGTTGCAGCCGCTCGGCTGGGCGATGTGGATCGCGGTGCCGTCCGTCTCAGCCAGGCCGAGCGTCTGCAGCTCGATCAGGCCCTTGTGCACCCGCGAGGACAGCGTGCCGCCGGCGGCGGGGATCACGATGTGCTCCGGTGAGGCCCAGCCGAACTGCTCGACGATCTCGAACGCTGCCGTCTTCGCGCCCTCGGCGTAGAACGGCCGCAGCGTGATGTTCGCGAAGTCCATGCCCGTCTCCTCGGCCACTTCGCGGCATCGCCGGTTGGCTTCGTCGTAGTTGCCCTCGACCTGGCAGACCTTCGCACCGAGGGCCATGCAGCCCCGTGCCTTCGTCGCCTCGAGTCGGTTCGGGTACACGACGTACGCCGACACCCCGGCCTTGGCGGCCAGCGACGCGACGGCCGTGCCGACGTTGCCCGTCGAAACGCAGCCGATCTCCGTCTTGCCCTTCTCGAGCAGCCGTGCGATCGACATCGCGACGACGCGGTCCTTGTAGGAGAAGCTCGGTCGCTGCGCCGAGTCGTCCTTCAGGTACAGGTTCTCGATACCGAGCTCGGCGCCGAGCCGGTCGGCTCGGATCATCGGCGTGTAGCCGGACAACTGGCCGACCCGGGCCTGCGCACGCGCGTCGACGATCGGCAGCAGCTCCTCGAAGTGCCAGATGTTCTGCGGGCGCTCCTCGCTCGGTACCTCGGCGAAGTGACGCGCGGCGAGCTCGTAGTCATAGGCGATGTCCAGGCCCTTGCCGCAGTCGGGACACGAGAACACCGGCGCATCCAGCGGCCAGTGGCTATCGCAGCGGTGGCACACCAGCTCCGTCGCGCATGAGCGCGTCCGCTGCCTGGCGCCCCGCGAGGGCTTTGCGGTCGTTGTGCTCATGCCGGCACCCTGAACGATACGCCCGGCCAAGGCGTCTGTGAACCCTGCTCCTCGTTGCCGAGCGCCAGCCACAGCTCCTCCGCCAGGTGAGGCGCGGACGGACCGAGCATCTGCACGAGCACCGTCAACGCCCCCAGGAGCGCCTCGAGATTGGCCGCGCTGAGGCCCGGCTCGCGCGCGAGGACCCGTTTCTCGAAGTCCTTGATGCGGTCGAACAGCCTCATCAGGTTCCGCACCGCGCTGTGCATCTCGAGGTTCTCCATGTCCGATGTGGTCCGCTCCACGGCCGCCTCGCACCACTGCTGCAGTTTCAGCCGCAGGTGCTCGCTCGTGTCCTTCTCGATCGCGACCTGATCGGCGCCGTCGTCGGCCTGAGCCAGCTTCCTCTGCGTGTAATCCCAAACCTGGGTGAGGAAGCGGTGGCAACGCAGAACCGCCGAGTCGCTCCAGTTCAACGACTTCTGGGGGCTCGCGGCGAACAGCACGGCGAGCCGCACCGTGTCGGCTCCATAGCGCGCGACGAGCTCGTCGGGGTCGACCACGTTGCCGAGATGCTTGCTCATCTTGCGGTTGTCCCTCGTCACCATCTCGTGAAACAGGCAGCCCGCGAACGGCTCGCCGTCGGCCAGGAAGCTGAGGAAGCCGAGGTCGCGAAGCGCCTTCGTGACGGTCCGCTGGTCGAACACGAAGTTGCCGCTGTCCGATCCCGCCACGAGCCGCTCGGAGGGCAGCCAGTGGCGGAGGTCCGCCAGCGCGAGGATCTCCTCGAGGGGCTCGCCGCGAGACTCGGGCGGCACGCACGCCGGGATCCAGAGCCACAGCGCGTCGAAGTGGCAGTCAAGCGTGTCCGTCTCCCGCCGCGCTGATCCGCCGCAGCTCGGGCAGCTCACCCGCACGAACTCCTCGAGCTCGGCAAGTGGGTTGCCGGTGCCGGTCGGTGTGATGTCGAGCGGCAGCTCCACCGGCAGCTCCTGCTTGGGTACCGGCACCGCGCCGCACTCCGCGCAGTAGACGATCGGGATCGGCGTCCCCCACGAGCGCTGCCGCGATATCACCCAGTCCGAGGCCTTGTAGCGGACCGCCGCGCGGGCCCCCGAGGCCGGGCGGGCGGCCGTCTCCTCGGCGTCGTGCTCCGCGCCGTCGCCGTCGCGCGAGAGCCCCAGCCGGCGCGCGAAGACCTCGTCGGTGCGGTCCTCGGTGGGGATGCCGAGGGCGATCGTGGGACCGAACCGCGCCTCCACGACCGGCGAGATCACGACTGGCAGCTCCACTCCCGACGGGTCGCGCAGCGTGCCGCTCGCCCGCACCAGCGGGACAGTCTCCGCGTCGCGGGCGCTGCGCACCCAGCCGCCGGATCGCATCTGCTCGAGCTGCTCGGCGATCGCGGGATCGCTCGCCCAGCGCTCGGCCTCCGGGTGGCGCGGTGAGATCACAACGAAGGCGGCTGCCGCGGCGGCCTGCGAGTAGGGGGTGAAGGCCGCGACCGTCGAGCCGTCCGGCGCCTGCAGGTCCACCTCGACGCCATCCACCCGTCCCATCACGTCGAGCTGCGAGTCGATCGCGAGCTTGTCCCATTTGCCGCTCTCGCCACGCTCCTGAAGGCGATCGTCGTTCTCCGTCACGTAGGCGCTGACCTTGAAGTACCACTGGGGCAGCTCGATCAGGCGCACGGGGTTGTGGCAGCGCCAGCACGTGCCGCCGGGCTCCACCTGGATCGAGGCGAGCGTCGTCTCGCAGTGATCGCACCAGTCCACCGTTCCGGTGCCGCGGTAAACGAGCCCCGCCTCATAGAGGGTCAGGAACAACCACTGCGACCAGCGGTACATGATCACGTCGGAGCTCAGGAACGAGCGCTCCCAGTCGAGCGAGAAGCCGAGCCGCAGCAGCTGCCCCTTCATGTGCTCCGCACACCGCTGCACCCACTCGGCCGGCGGCTCGCCACCGGCGATTGCGCCGAGCTCGGCAGGGAGCCCGAAGGCGTCGAAGCCGAATGCGAACAGCACGTCCTCGCCCCGCGCCCGCCGGAAGCGCGCGTAGGCGTCGCCGATCGAGTAGGAGCGAACATGGCCGATGTGCACGTTGCCCGAGGTGAATGGCGCCGAGGGCTTTATGTACAGGTGCGGCTGATCCTCCGCCAGGGGCGGCGTTCGGAAAGCATCGCGCTCGGCCCAGGAGGCCTGTCGGCGGGCCTCCACTGCGTGCGGGTCGTAGCGCCTGTCGGGCCCGTCGCTCACGATCGTTCGAGGATATCCAAGGCCCCCGTGTGCGATCG
>DASWFM010000066.1:0-6313 GCA_036394235.1 Solirubrobacteraceae bacterium
CACGCCGTCGTAGAGCAGGACGCAGACACCGCCCGCCGAGGAGCGCGCGATCCACGCCTGCAGCCCCGGCTCTTCCAGCGTCAGTCGCCGGATCGAATCCGCGACAGGCCAGTCGCTCGCGCCTTCGGGCGGCTGCGCCGGGAACGTGGGCCCGGCTTCACCCGCTGAGCGGGCCGCATTGGGGTCGACGAGCGGCAGCCCGCTCGGCGCGGTGCTCGCGAGCGCCGCGAACTGCGGCGCGGACGCGGTTCCTGCGGCCGCGTTGCCGCCGCTCCCGGCGAGCAATGCTGCGGCGAGTGCTGCAGCCGCCAGGGGCGGCCCTGCGCGAAGCAGGAGGCGCCGTCTCAGTGGCCCTCTGCTTGGTGATCGTTGTGCCATCAGCCATCGATCCTTTCTGTACGCTCGGCTTCCGACCGGGCTTTCGATCGATTCCGATGACGGAACAAAATGAAATATCTGATCAACAGATGAGTTCCAGTCCTCGGAATGTACAATACGTCGTACCGGTGGTCTGAGGCATGCACAACGACCCCCTCCTCCCCGGCGACGACGATGATCCCCTACAATCAGACAGTCTGAATGATTCCGCGGCGGAAACTTCGGCTCGCGAGGAAGCCCCTCGTCAGCTCTCGCGTCTGGCGGAGTTCGAGCGCGTGTACCGGAGCCAGTTCGGCCCCGTCGCGTCGTATTTCGCCCGCCGCTATGACGCTCCGCAACTCGTCGCCGACCTCACGGCCGACACGTTCGTGGCGGCGATCCAGTCCTTCGGCGACTTCGACTTCGCCGAGACGAGCCCGCGCGCGTGGGCGATCGGCATCGCTCGCAGGGTCTGGCTGCGATACCGCGAGTCGGATCCCAGAGCCGAGGACCCTGCTCGCCGAGATTCGCTTCAGCGCTTGCTCGACGGAACAGAGACAAAGGAGCTGATGTGGTGGATCGAGGTGGAGCGCTCGAGCCGCGAGTTGATGGAACGTCTCAGCCGGATGTCGAGGCTCGACGGCGAAGCCGTGGAGCTCGTCGAGCTCTGCGAGCTCACACCCGGCGAGGCCGCTCGCGAGCTCGGTATCTCGACCGGTGCGCTACGCGTGCGGCTGATCCGCAGCCGCACGCGGCTGCGGCGCGAGGGAGGTGACGATGTCTAGGTTCGAAGAGCGGCTGTGGAGCGAACTACTCGAGCAACACGGCGCTCTGCTCACCGACCCCCCGCTGGAGCTGGCCCCCGCGCGCGCCCAGCTGCAACCGCGCAGACGTCTGGCTCCACTCGCCGCGCTCGGGCTTGCCCTGGCCGCGGCGCTGACGGCCGTCGTGATCGGGCTGAGCTCCGGCGGCGGAACCCCCGCATACGCGGTGGTGAGCAATCCCGACGGCACGATCACGGTCACGATCAGAGAGCTCGTCGGCGTCAAGGGCGCCGACGAAAAGCTCGCCTCGCTCGGCGTGCCCGTCCGCATCGTGCGCTCGGAAGCCGGATGCCAGACAGGTAGCGGCGAATACAACACCCCGCGAATCAGCCCGCAGCTGTTCCAGCGCATCGCGAAACTCGCCGAGTCCGGCGGCTCGGCCGCGATCGGGATCACGCCATCGGCGATTCCCGCCGGCGACACCGTCGTGATCGGAGCGCGCGAACTCAGTCCGGGCGTTGTCGGCCTGCAGACCGGCATCTACGAGGGCAAGACGCCGCCGTGCCTGCCGCTTGCCGGCTGACGGACGGCCGGAGCCTGAGGCGAGGCGGAGGGCCGAGGCGGGCCCAAGTGCTCGCCGGCTGAAGGAGGGTGGAGGCTAGGCCGAGCGCTCGCCCACTGCAGCCACCCCGCGGCGGCTCCAGCGTCCGTCGCGCGCGCCGGCGAACTCGAGCAGGCACTCCATCAGTGGATTGCAGCGGTCGACGGGCCCGACGAGTGTGATCTCGCCGCGGGCGGCATCGCGCACGGGCACCGCCACGACCCCCTCGATGACGCTGCCGAGCACCAGCGCCGCGGCCTCCGGCACGAGCGTGATCGCGGTTCCCGCGCCGAGCGCCGCCAGCACCTCCTGGGGGTTGCAGACGCGGTCGCCACTGACGCGCGCCGGCGGCCCGCCACGGTGATCGTCGAGACTCCAGAAGCCCGCCCAACCCGGGTCGACGGCGTCGTCGAAGCCCACGAAGGTCTCGTCGATCACGTCCTCCACGCTCAGGACCCGCTTGCGGGCGAGAGCATGTGTTGCGGGCATCAGCGCGACGCGCCGTTCGTAGCGCAGCGGACGCATCCACACGGCGCTGTCTTCGGGGGGACGATGGCAAGCGGCGACGTCAACGTCGGCGAGCCAGGAAGCAGGGTCGCGCGTGGGGAAGGTCAGCTCGCGGTAGCGCACGACGATATCCGGATAGGCGAGGGCGAAGGCGTCCATCTCGAGACGCCCCGCGAGGCTGGGCGGGGCGCCGAGGAAGCCGAAGTCGATCGCTCCACGATGGCCGCGTGCGAGCGACCGGGCGGCGCTGTCCGCCTCGACGCTCGCGGCGACCGCCAGGCGGGCCTTGGCGTAGAAGGCCTCTCCGGCAGCGGTCAGCGTGACGCCGCGCGGGTGCCGATCGAGCAGTTTCAGGCCGAGGTCGGCCTCGAGCTGGGCGATCGACTGCGAGAGCGCGGGCTGAGCGATCCCGAGCCGCCGAGCGGCGCTCGTCATCTGTCCTTGCTCCGCCACGGCGACGAAGTACTCGAGTTGTCCCCGCCTGAAGGGCATCGCTGCTCCCGGCTTGGTGAGGCTGCGAACTGCTCCCGGCTTGGTGAGGCTGCGAACCATACAGCTATTCAGGCTTCGCGATAAGGCGCCCCTATGCCATCGCCACAAAGACGTATTGGACTGGAGGGGCTGTGAGGAAAAGACTCCCCGGAACTCCATGAGGTGGACGATTTGGTGCTCTTGGGCGTGATGTCAGGTTGGTGGCTCCTAACGACGGGGTGCGTGATGGCGATGTGCCGCGTGGCGGCTACCGGCGATTACATGCTCACGGGGGGCTGACCATGGCCGGCACCGAGCCGATCACTTCTCGGAGTCGTCGCGCCGCCTCGCGTGGCGTTGGGGGCTCGGGGCGAACCGGGGGACGGCCTCTGTCTCCCTGATGCGGCAAGCCGGACGCGCGGGCATTTCTCTCTCGGTGCCCTCGCGTCCGCGCCGCCGGGGCGGGGTCGGGCCCGCCCGTTTCGCCCCTTGGCCGTGTTCGCTCGTGTGACGCGCGCCTGGGTGGACGACCACGTCACCCGGGGCGCCGTCGACCGCAGCAGCGAGGAGCGAGACTTCCGGGCGCTTCGCCGCAAGCGGGCTGCCCGAGGACCTTTCGCTCGGGTCGGCCTGAAAAGCTTCGCCCCGAGCCCAACCTTTCTGGGGCTGGACCGTTGGGTTAGCGGGTAGGTATGCCCTGAAGGCGGTTTGAAATCGGCAGAGGGGGCGATGTGACCGAGTCGACGCGGAGCGCATCGGGCCCACACGGAGGAAGTTTTTTGCGCAGAAGCTGAGAGACGGGTAGTTTTTAGTAGGCAAGAGTCCGCAGGAGATAGGTCGAGGGAGGACGACATTGGCCGAACGCAACGGAGTTTTGAAGACCGGCTCGCGTGTTCGCCTGGGGCTCGCCTCCGACGAGTGGCTCGTCGCGTGCGTCCGGCGGGGCGACACTGACGCCTTCGAGGCGCTGTACGACCGTCATGTCCGCGAGCTGCTGGGCTTTTGCCTGTACATGCTCAGCTCGCGGCAGGATGCCGAGGACGCCGTGCAGGCGACCTTCGCCTCCGCCTACCGCGCCCTGCGCGCCGACAGCCGTCCCGTCGCGCTGCGGCCGTGGCTGTTCACGATCGCTCGCAACGACTGCCTCAGCATCCTGCGGCGGCGCCGCCCGACCGTCGAGCTGAACGGCGAGATCGCCCCCGGCGCCGACCCGGTCGACCAGATCGAGACGCGGGAGGAGGTGCGCAAGGTCTTCGAGGGCCTACGAGAGCTGCCGGAGAGCCAGCGCGCGGCCCTGGTGCTCGCGGAGGTCCACGGCCTCAGCCACAACGAAGTCGGTCGCGTTCTCGGGGTTCGCTCCGAGCAGGTCAAGGCGTTCGTCTACCAGGCTCGCTCGAAGCTCGTCTCAGAGCGAGCCGCAAGAGACGTTGACTGCCGCGAGATCCGCGAAGAGCTCTCCAGCGCGCGCGGCGCCGCGCTGTTGCGAGGACGGCTGCGCCGCCACGTGCGGTCCTGCCCGGAGTGCCGGACCTTCGCCGCCGGCGTCGCCCGCCAGCGTCGCGCGCTCGGGGCGCTGCTGCCGGTCGTCCCGTCGCTCGCCCTGAAGTACAGGGCGCTCGAGGGAGCGCTCAGAATCCCCAGCTCGGACCCCGTCACGGTGGCGGGCGGAGCGACCGTCGGCGCCACGGCCGCGGGGACCGCGGCGGAGCTCGCGGGCGGCGGTCTGAACGCGATCGTCTGCAAGGTTGCGGTGGGCGTCGCATGTCTCGGCGCGAGCGCGGGCGTGGGCGTGTCCGTGCTGGGCTCCCCGGCCCCCTCCGCCGGCCAGCCGGGCGCAGCCACGACCGCGACGGCGCCGCTGCTCGCCTCGGTCTCGCCCGCGGACGCGTCGCCCTGGACCAGGACGACGGTGGCGCTCGAAGAAGGCGGCGGGAACTCGACTGGGGAAGGCCTCGCCGGCGGTTCGGCGGGAGAAGCGCCGAGCGAAGGCCAGGCTGGTCCGCTCGAATTGCGCAACGGTGCCGCTGCCGACGAAGGTGCCGCGGCCGGGGGGGGCTACTCTCGCGAGGGCTCGACCAGGGCGGGTCGGGAACTCCGGTCAGGCCAGACTTCGCGCTCGGGCGAGGGGGAATCGAGCAGCGACTACGAACAGCGCGCCGCCGCCGAACAGCGACAGATCAAGCGCGAAGGGCACCGCAAGCTGAGCGAACAGAACCGCCTGGCGCGTGAAGAACCGAAACCGAAGGGCGGCTCACGTCCGCCAAAGAGCGAAGAAGAACTGCTTCGCAAACACGAAGAAAACGTCCGCCGCCGCAGCGAACAAAAACCTGAAGGCCACTCGCGTCCCCCGAAGACCCAAGAAGAAATGCGTCTCAAACACGAACGCAGCGAACGCCTCCGCGCTGAGAAGCGAAAACTGCGCGAAGAAGCAGAAGCCCGGGCGCGGCTGGCCGAAGAAGAAGCAGCGGCCTCGGGCCCGTAAGGGCTGAGCTCGCGCTCAACTCACCCCGCGGCGCTTCGCACCCAGTCACCTTGCTGCTCGCCCGGGCAGCCATCGCGCCGGGCGATCAGTGGGCTTTGTACTTGAAGCGGTCCTTTTTGACGATCGGGCTGGTGCCGCTCGAGGTCGTGACGGTCACGTCGATCCTCGAGCGGGGTATGCCTGCGGGGGAGACCACTGTGATCGAGGTCGGTGAGTTGACGGTCACTTCGCCGGCCGCGACTTCGCCGAAGCGGACCGTGGCGGGGCTCGTGAAGCCCCGGCCGGTGATCGTCACGGTCGTGCCGCCGGCGGGCGGCCCGTTTCTAGGCGTCAGCTTGGTCACCGCGAGCGACTCGGCGGCCCGCTGGCGGCATTCGCCGGCCTGATTGCTCCACATCTGCTGGTAGAGGTACAGGTCGGAGTTGATCACCTCGTTGTAGGAGGCGCCGTTCGGCGCTTTGCCGAGCGGGTCGCCGTATTCCTTCATGGGATTCGGCGAGCGGCACTTGTCGGCGACCTCGTTGCCTCTGGTGTCGTACCAGGCGTTGAGCTCTGGGTCGGTGAGGGACTCGCTGTGCTCGTGTGCAAGCCCCCCGGCGATGGTCGCGTCGGAGGGATTGCCGTTGGGGTGTTCGTTCCCCGGATCGCAGGCCAGTCCTTCTAGGTAGGGGTCGTCGGCGTAGACCAGGACCGAGGCACCGGTTTCGATGAAGTTGTGGTAGGCGCAGTAAACCGGGTGGGTGGTGCCGTCGGAGCAGACCTTGCCGGCCGCTTCGGTGCAGCTTTCAACGCCTTCCGGGGTGAGCAGGAAGTACTCGTGTTCAAGGTCGATCGGCAGTTTGTGGGCCTGGACGAAGCTCAGGATCTCGGCCCTGATCTGGGGGTCGGTGAGGCATTTCGGCGCGGATGAGCAGCCGTTGGCGGGGTACGGGTCGGTGTCGGTCAGCGCACCGCCGAAATGGGAGTCGTAGCCGGCGAAATGACCGCCGGAGTCGCCGTACTGCGTGAGGATCGAGTCGGTGTTCAACAGCCCGCCGCTGTCGTGGGCCAGGTCTTCGAAGAAGCGGTTGATGCCGGCTTGATAGCCGGCGGGGTATGCGGGCGCACCGGCCGGGTCCCAGTAGAGCGCAT
>DASWFM010000067.1:0-10306 GCA_036394235.1 Solirubrobacteraceae bacterium
CAGCCCCGCCGCAGCCAGCAGGTAGGAGCCCGTGCAGACGGCGGCGACCCGCCGGCAGACGGCGGGCGCGTGGGCGAGCCAGCGGATCAGCGTCTCGTCACCCACGGCCTGTTCGCGTCCGCGGCCGCCCGGGACGATCAGGGTGTCGATCTGCTCTCCGGCGCCCGGCAGGGGACCGTCGGGAACGAGCCTCAACCCGCTCGAGGCCCGTACCGGCCGGGGCGAGCGGGCGATCGTCGTGACCTCATATCCGGGATCGAGGGCCCCTCGCGCCGACAGGGCCTCGCAGGCGGCGGAGAAGACCTCGAGCGGTCCCGTGACGTCGAGGCTCTGTACCCCCGGGTAGAGCAAGATCGCGATCCGCCGCGGCTTGGAGGGTCCGGTCATGGACCGATCTTCCCTCACCCCCGTTCCGTCCGCAAGGACACATTTCCAACGATTCCTGCCACCCGCCGCGGACCCCGTCCCGGAAGGCGTGCGGGGAATACGATGCGAGCGTGGAGGAGCCGAGTTTCACCGCCTCGCACGATGCCGGCGAGCATGGCCCCGAATCGATGTCCTCGGCCCCCGGTCGCGTAGCGAGCATCGTGGCAGCGGCGGAAGCCGCCGCCCGGGAGGTTCGCGAGCAGGCCGAGAGCCGCGCTCGCGAGCGCATCGCCGAAGCTGACCGCGCCGCCGACATCCGGGTCGCCGCCGCCGACGAGGAAGCGGCGGAGATCCTCGCCTCGGCCCGCTCGGAGGCCGAGCAGACCCTCGCCTCGGCGCGCTCGGAGGCCGATCGGACTCTCACCTCGGCGCGCTCAGAGGCCGAGGGCACGCTCACCTCGGCGCGCCGGGAAGCCGACGCGGCCACGGGCGAGGCGAGCGAGACCGCCTCACGCCTGAACGCCGAGGCCGAGACCGCTCGCGACGGTGCGGCCGAGGCCCTGGCCGATGCCCGGCAGGAGGCCGAGCGGCTGCTCGGCGAGGCACGCTCGAGGTCGGAGCTGATGCGCAGCGAGGCGGCCGAGGAGTCCGCCGCCGTGCGCGCCGCGACGACGGCTGAATCCGAGAAGCTCAAGGCCACGGCGGATAAGGAGGCCGCGAAGATCTTGGAGGCCGCGCGCGATGAGGCGGAGCGCGCCGGCGAGGAGACGCGCGAGCAAACCGAGCGGCTGCTGTTGGCCCGCCGTCAAGAGCTCGCGCGCCTGCACGAGCAGTCACAGGGCCAGGCGCGCGACATCAAGGCCCAGGCGCGAGGCGAAGCACGCGACATCACCTCCGAAGCCCACGCGGTCTCCAAACAGGTCCTCGCCGAGGGCATCGAGATCTCGCGCAACCTGCGCGACCTGTCCGTGTCACTGCGCAACAACGCCGAGCGCCTGCTCCGCGATGTCCGCCTCGCCCATGGCGGCATGACCGCGAACCTCGACCAGGCCGCTCCCTCCGAGCGCGGTGCCCCCGCTTCGACCGGCGATCGTTCGGCGCCCCGGGGACGGGCGCGAGGCGGCGAAGACGAGGGCTACGGCGAGGACCTCGACGTGCCCGAGTTCATCCCCCGCAGCTGAGCTCGCCGGGACCGCCCCTCCACCGCCGGAGCAGCACAGAGGCGCGATACGATTGTCCGGCTTGGGGCTATAGCTCAGCTGGGAGAGCGCCGCCATGGCATGGCGGAGGTCGAGGGTTCGAGCCCCTCTAGCTCCACTTGCCCCTACCCGAGCTTCTCGCCGATCGACTCGATCGCCGCGCCCGGGCCCAGGAAGGGCGCCGTCGCGAGGTAGGCAAGCTGCGGCAGCCGGCGGGGCAGCTCGGCGGTCGCTCCTTCGGCGACGTCGTGCTGGACGATCTCGAAGATCGCCCCGGCGATCGCCTCCGAGAAAAGGCGCGGGAGCTCGCCCGCCTCGGGCCGCTGGCGGTAGCCCTCCTCGAGGAAGATCGTGAAGGAGTGCGTCGCTTCCTCGGCCCGCCGAACCGCGGCCGGGCCGGCCGTGTAGCACTCCACCAGGCGCAGGTGCGACATCACCGGGTTGGCGGCCACCAGCTCGAGCAGCACGGCTAGCGCGCGCCAGATTCGCTGATCCCATCGATCGGCCGAGAAGTAGGCCCTCGCGACCGAGTCCAGGATCTGCTGGGTGGGGTGCATCTGAGCCTCGAGGAAGGCCTGCTCCTTGTCGCTGAAGTGGCGGTAGAAAGCCTCTTTGGCGACGCCGGCGGCGGCCACGATGTCCGCGACCGTCGCTCCCGCGTAGCCCTTGTCCATCGTCACCGAGGCGGTCGCCTGGAGGATTCGGCTTCGCTGGTTGCGCGCCACGGCGCCGGCAGTCAGTCCGTGGCGTCCGCGAGGCAGGCGCTCCAGGGCAGCCGGCACCGTCGGCGGCGCCGGCTGGCGCGACAGAAGCGCCGCTGGGCTCGTGCTCCAGCGGCCCTCCGTCGCCGGGACCGCGTAGCAGGCCATCCACGCGAGCATCTCGTTGGTGAGCGCCGGCAGCTTGTCCTCGCTGCGCGTCCGCAGGTGCAGCGAGACGATGTGGCGAACCGCGCCGTTCAGGGCCCGGCCCGGGATGTCGAGCGTCACCCCTCCGGCTGCAGCGCCCTCGAGCAGCACTTCGGCGTTCTGCTCCATGCCGTCGAGCACGGCCCGCATCTCCGTTCGCAGACGCGGCCCCCCCGCGAGGGCCTCGACGAACATCACACGTCCGCCATCGGGATCGTCGGTCAGGGTTCGCAACAGTTCGGTGAAGGCGGGTCGCGCCGCGCTCGCCCACTCGCCTTCCTGTAACGAGCTGGCCATCCGCGCCAGCGTGCGCTCGGTGACCGCCTTGTAGGCCGCGAGCATGCACTCTTCGCGGTCTCCGAACTGCTCATAGAAGGTCGCACTCGAGACCCCTGCGCGAGCGCTGATCTGAGCGATGCTCAGGCCCTGGTAGCCGAAGCCCCCGGCAAGCTCGATGATCGCGTCGATCAGGCGTTGGCGCTGCGTGGCATGCGGACGCGCGCCGCCCACGGTCGCGCCGCGCCTAGGCGGACCCGTTCGCGTCTGTCGTGTGTTTCGCGCTGGCTGGGCCATCTCTCAGAGCCGGAACATAGCGAACCAAGAAGGCGACCGCGAGCGTTCGCGATCGGGGTCCGCTGCCGTTTTGGGCGGCTCACAGCTCACGGTGCCAAGCGGTCGGTCAAGCCCCGTATTTGTGCCGAATCCCAATGTTTACGGGCTCATGTCGAGTCATGGGTCGGGCGCCGTGTCCGGGGGGTTGACACGAACAGCCAGCTATGCTTAGCTATCGCCGACGTTCAAAAACGTCGCTCGGATGTTTCGAAATTTATGTTTAGAGGCCATTCGGGCGGGGTAAAGTGGAAGCACCCAGTTTGACCTAAGGGACGCGGAGGGGAGCAGGAACGCAGCAGACCTTTTGGCTTTCAGGGCAGACCGGCTAGGCCGTCCCGGGATAGACGAGACGGAGCTTGTGCGAGCGTCGCGACACACCCCTCCTCCGTGGCGCTCGCAGAGGCTCTGTCTCGTTTTCGGGGCTGTCCGTTGATGGGGGCTTGTGGAGAGAGGGACACAAACTGAGGGGCCCGGGGATGGCCCCGAACTGACGGGCCCGGGGATGGCCCGCTTCTACAAAGGAGACGAGAGAGAGATGAGATCGTTGCCTGAAGGACCCGCGCCGGCACGCCGGCTGCTGATCGGCATGGCGCTGGCGGCGATCGCGCTGCTCGCTCTAGCCGCCACGCCCGCGCTCGCCGCCTCGAAAATCAACAAGGCCGACTTCGCCAGATTCATCAACTGCCCGGTTGCACTGGGAGAAGGCTGCCTCTATGCGGAAACGCTCGAAGGCGAATTCAAGATCGGCAGCAAGACGACCCCGATCGTCAACCCGACGATCATCCAAGGTGGCCTGGCAGATCTGAAGGAGTTCAACGGGCTTCCGCTGATCCCACCCCGGTTCGGCGCGGAAGAGCTCTCGAAGGCGCTGCAGGAACTGCCGGGTGGTCTGACGGGGCTCACGAACATCGTCGGCGGCCCGGTCTTCGCCACCGCTGAACTGGCCGGCACACCGGAGATCGCGCCCGTGGGACTGCTCGGTAGAGAAGGAACCGCAGTCGAACTCCCGATCAAGGTGCACCTCGAAAACGAACTGCTCGGGCCGAACTGCTACATCGGCTCGGAAGCCGAACCGATCGTGCTGCACCTGACCGACGGGACGACCCGCCCGCCTGAAGGCATCGAACCGATGACCGGCGAAGAGGGCAAAGCGACCGCGATCGACAAAACCCGCGTCCTGCAGTTCATCGGCAACAAGCTGGTCGACAACACGTTCCCCGTACCGGCCGCCACCGGCTGCGGCACGAACGCGCTGCTCGAACCCGTCGTCACGGCGGCCGTCAACCTCGGCTCGGGCCTGCCTGCCGCGGCAGGGACGAGCCACGCGATCCTGATCGGGAACCAGTACGCGAGCACGTCCCCGTGGGTTCTCAAGTACGACAAGAAGCTCCTCAAGGAAAAAGAAAGCCCCAAAAAATAGGCTCAGCCTCATGTGAGTGTGCTGCTCGGGACGAGCGGCGGGCCCAGCTCGCCGCTCGTCCCGCTTAACGGGCGCCCGGCCGTCGATACGCGATCATCAAGCCGTGGCACAACTGCTCGTAAAGCTCCTGATGGCGCCCGCCTTCGTGGTCGGGGCCTCGCTGGTCGCACGGCGCTTCGGCCCCCGCGTCGGCGGCCTCGTCGCGGGGCTGCCCGTCGTCGCCGGCCCGATCCTGTTGGCTTACGCCCTCGCCCACGGCACCCGCTTCGCCGCGGGAGCCGCGGCCGGCACGCTGCTCGGGCTGATCTCGCTGATCGCCTTCTCGGTCGTCTACGGCCGGCTCGCCGGCAGGCTGGGATGGGCGCCCTGCATGCTCGCAGGATGGCTCGCCTTCGCCACCGGCACGGCCCTCTTCAGTGCCTTCTCGATCCCCGACGGCGTCGGCCTCGCGCTCGCGCTGCTGGCGATCGCAGCCGGGCTGCTGCTGCTGCCTCGCCCCCGCACGAGCGGGGCGCCCCGGGACTCGCCGCCCGGATGGGACCTGCCCCTGCGCGCCGCCTGCGCGCTCGCGCTGGTGCTGACGCTGACGGCGATCGCCGGCTGGCTCGGCCCCCAGCTGAGCGGCCTGCTGGCACCGTTCCCGATCATCGCCACCGTCCTCGCAACCTTCACCCACGGGCAGCGAGGCGTCGACGAGATGCTGCGGCTCGTCCGCGGCATGGTCTCCGGCTTCGTCGCCTTCGCCCTGTTCTTCTTCACGCTCGCCGTCGCGCTGCGCGGCCTCGGCACCGGAGCGGCGTTCGTGCTGGCTACGTGCGTCGCACTGCTCGCCCAGGTGGCTGCCTTCACGATCACGCGGCCCCGTATCCCGGCCCTCGCGGCGCCCGACCCGCCGGGCCTCGGCCGGGCGCCGCTGTCTTGACCGGCGGACTCCTCAGCCCGAGCCTGCTGCTCGCGCCGGAGCCTCACCCCAGAGCTGCTCGAGGCGGTAGAACTCCCGTGCCTCGGGCGTGAAGATGTGGACTACCACGTCGATGTAGTCGATCAGGATCCAGCCGCCCGCGGCGGTGCCCTCGACGCGCCTCGGCGTCGTGCCGTGGTCGTGCTTGAGTCCCTCGAGGATCCCGTCCTGGATCGCTTTCGCCTGACGCGCGGTGTTGCCGGAGCAGACAAGGAAGTAATCGGTGTAGCCGAGCACCCCGCGCAGATCGAGCTCGACGACATCGACGGCCTTCTTGTCCGCCGCGTAGCCCGCGATCGCCGAGATCAGCTCGCCGGAATCCATCAGCGCCGCGCTCCGTACAGGCCGTGCTCGGCGATGTAGCTACCCACCGCCGGGGAGAGCAGGCCCTCGACCGGCTCTCCCGCCGCGATCCGCTCGCGTGCCGAGGAGGAGGACGCCTCGATCGGCTCCATCGACAGGAACACGACCTCCGGTCTCGGATGCGGTGCCCCCACGGCCGGGTCCATCGGGACGGTGGCGAGGGCGTCCAGCACCTGGCCCCGATCGCTGCCCGGACGCGACGCGACGGCCAGCCGCGCGAGCTCCAGAACCGTCTCCGGACGCCGCCACGACGGAATCGTCAGCGCCGTGTCTGCGCCGACGATGAACGTGAGTTGCGCCGCCGGGTCGTCGTCATGGATCTCGCTCAAGGTATCTGCCGTGTAGGACGGGCCGCGGCGTTCGATCTCGAGCGGGCTCGCCTCGATGCCGGGCTCTCCGGCGACCGCCAGCCGGACCATCGCGAGCCGCTGCTCCGGCCCCGGGTCCTCTCCCCCGCGCTTGTGCGTCGGAGTGTGCAGCGGCATCAGCAGCACGCGCTCCAGGCCGAGCTCGTCGCGGGCGTGGCGGGCGAGGGCGAGATGGCCGAGATGGGGCGGGTTGAAGCTGCCCCCGAGGATGCCGATTGCGGGCACTCGGAGGTCAAGCGCGGACGTGCCCGTCGCCCTCGACGAGGTACTTGAACGTGCACAGCTCCCGCAGCCCGATCGGACCCCGCGCATGCAGCTTCTGCGTCGAGTTGCCGATCTCCGCACCCATCCCGAACTCGCCTCCGTCGGTGAAGCGGGTCGAGGCGTTGACGTACACACAGGCCGCGTCGACGCCACGCTGGAACGCCCGCGCGGCTGCCGCGTCGCCCGTCACGATCGCCTCAGAGTGGCCGCTGCCGAAGCGCTCGATGTGCTCGATCGCCTCCTCGAGCGAGCCGACGACACCGACGGCAAGGGTCGGGCCGAGGTACTCGGTCGCCCAGTCCTCCTCGGCGGCCGGCTCGGCCAACGCGCCCGCCGCCGGCGCAGCGAGGTCCAGGGCCCGCGGATCGGCCCGCAACAGCACCCCCGCGCCGCTCAGCGCGGCAGCGATGCGCGGCACGAACTCCTCGGCCGCTCGCTCGTGCACCAGCAGCGTCTCGGCGGCGTTGCAGACACCCATCCGCTGCGTCTTCGCGTTGAGCACGATCGCCTCCGCCATGTCCAGGTCCGCGCCGGCGTCGACGTAGACGTGACAGTTGCCCGATGCCGCGTAGATCACGGGCACGGTCGCGACGGCCTGGAGAGCTTGCTTGAGGCTCTCCCCCCCGCGCGGGATGATCAGGTCGAGGTAGTCGCGCTGCGTCGCGAGCTCCGCGAGCTCCTCGCGCCCGCCGCCCGCCAGGAGGCTCACGCAGCCGGTCGGCAGGCCCGCCGAGACGGCAGCCTCCGCGGCGATCCGCGCGAGCGCCTCATTCGAGTGAGTCGCGGTCGATGAGCCGCGCAGCACGATCGCGTTGCCCGACTTCAGGCACAGCGCCGCAGCGTCGATCGTGACGTTCGGACGCGCCTCATAGATCACGGCCACGACGCCGAGAGGCACCCGCACCTTGCGGATGTCGAGGCCGTTGGGCAGGCGTCGCCCGTCGATCACCTCGCCCACGGGGTCCGCGAGCGAAGCGATCTGGCGGACCGCCGCGGCGATCGCGCGGACGCGTCCCTCGTCGAGGGCCAGGCGATCGAGCAGCGCATCGCCGATCTCCGCCTCGCGGCCCGCCTGCATGTCGAGCTCGTTCGCGGCGAGGATCTCCGGCAGCCGCGCTTCGAGCGCCGCTGCGATCGCCTCGAGCGCCGCGTCCTTCAGCGAGCTCGACGCGCGGGCCAGGGCCCGCGAGGCCTCGCGGGCCTGACGGCAGACCTCCTCGACGGATCGGACAGCGATAGCCATCGCTACAGGGTAAGGGTCGGTGGCCGATTCCGCGCTCGTGCGAACGCCGCGCACGGCCGGGGCGGATCGTCAGTCGAGCACCAGGTAGTCGCGATGAACGGCCTCCTCGGTCGCCCGCGGCAGCACCTCGCGAACGGCTCCGGACTTCAGGCCCAGCACCTCGCGCAACTCCGCCGCGGAGTAGTTGCAGATACCCTTCGCCAGCGGCCGCACGCGCCCCCCCTTCGCGGCGTCTCGCTCGACGATCTCCACGGCGTCGCCGGCATCGAACTCGCCGCGCACCTCCGTGACCCCCACGGGGAGCAGCGAGGCGCTCCCCTCCCGCAGCGCCCTGGCGGCGCCGTGGTCGACGATCACCGTGCCACGCGATGGCTTGGCGTACTTCAACCACAACTTGAAGCTGCTGTAGCGGGCCTCGCGGGGAGGAAAGCGCGTTCCCACGCGCTCGTCGTCGAAGAGTGCGCTCAGCGTCCCCGGAGCCAGGCCGTTGCAGATCACCGTGCCGATCCCCGCCGCCGTCGCCATCTCCGCGGCGACGACCTTCGAGCGCATTCCGCCCGAGCCGAGCGGCGAGGTCGTGTGGCCGATTTCGAGGTCCCCGAGCGCCGCGAAGCTCTCGACCTCGCTGACGATCCGGGCATCGGGATGCAGCCGCGGATCGGCCGTGAACAGGCCGTCGATGTCGGTCATCAGCAGGAGCTGCTCGGCTCCCACCAGGACCGCCACCTGGGCGGCCAGGAAGTCGTTGTCGCCGAATGAGATCTCGTCGGTGGCGGTGGTGTCGTTCTCGTTGATCACCGGCAGCACGCGCCAGTCCAGCAGCGTCGTGAGGGTCTGGCGGGCGTTGAGGTAGTGCGTGCGGGCGCTCATGTCGAAGAACGTCAGCAGCACCTGCGCGCTGGTCACGCCGCGTTCGCGCAGCAGCTCGTCGTAGACCCGGTACAGCTTGCCCTGGCCGACGGCGCTGGCCGCCTGAAGCTCGCCGATCGAGCTGGGCCGCTGCGGAAGCTCCATCACCCGCATGCCCCGCGCGATCGCCCCGCTCGTGACCACGATCACCTCATCGCCGGCACGGTGGCGCAGCGCGAGCTCGTCGGCGAGGCCGGCGAGTACGTCCATGCGCAACTCGCCGTCGCTGCCCGCGACGACGCTCGATCCGAGCTTGACTACCACCCGCCTCATGGCTGGAGCTTATTTGCGGCGCCGCGGGGCGCGCGGGTCTCGGCCGTCCTCGGCGGGGTCGAGCTCGAAGGCGACGCCGCCGATCCGGACTTCGTCGCCGGGCTCGAAGCCCTGCTCCTCGAGTGCCCGGAGCACGCCGATCCGGCGCAGGCGCCCCTCGAGATAGGCCATCGCGTCGTCGTTCTGGACGTCGTGGCGCGCGAGCAGCACCTCGATCCCTCGTCCCCGCACGACGAAGGAACCCGGGCCGAGCTGCTCGACCGTGAAGCCGCCGGGCCCGGCGGGGCGGAAGACCATGTGCTCGAGCAGCTCCTCCTCGCCCGCCGTGGGCGCCGCCCCCGGCAGTTCGCCGAGGCCGGCTGACGACGCCACTGCGTCGGCGTCGGGCAGTGGCTGCGCGGGCACGCTGTGCAGCAGCTCGGCAGCGAGCTCGGGCAAGCCGAGGCCGGTCGCGCTCGAGGTGACGATCACGGGCACGCCGGGGCCGAGCCGCTGTCGCCATTCGCCCGCGACGCGCGCGCGCTCGGAGGCATCGACGAGATCGCCCTTCGACAGCGCCAGCACCCGTGGCAGAGCTGCCAGGCGGGGGTCGTGCGCGGCCAGCTCGCGCTCGATCGTCTCGTAGTTGGCCACCGCGTCGGCGTCCTCGCCGAAGGTCATCTCCGGAGCGAGGTCGAGGACGTGGACCAGCAGCCGCGTACGCTCGACATGGGCGAGGAAATCGTGGCCCAGGCCGGCGCCTTCGCTCGCCCCCTCGATCAGGCCGGGGATGTCCGCGACGACCAGCTGGCGATCATCCCCGTCGAGTACGCCGAGGACCGGGGTGAGCGTCGTGAACGGGTAGTCGGCGATCTTCGGCGCGGCGCGTGTCAGGCGCGAGAGCAGCGAGGACTTGCCGGCATTGGGCAGGCCGACGAGGCCCACGTCGGCGAGCAGCTTCAGCCGCAGCTCGATCCAGCCGGTCTCGCCCGGAAGCCCCCGCTCGGCGAAGCGCGGCGCCTGCCGGGTGGGCGTCGCGAAGCGCTTGTTGCCCTTGCCGCCCGACCCGCCCCGCGCGACCAGCGCCCGCTGCCCGTGGGCCATCAGCTCCCAGCGCCGCCCGGCGAGGTCCTCTCCCTCTCCTTCCGGGGCGTAGGCGTCGGTCCCCGGCGGCACGCGGAGCTCGAGCGTCTCGCCGTCGGCCCCGTGGCGCTGGGATCCTTCGCCGTGCCCGCCGCGACCGGCCCGGAAACGGCTCGCGTGCCGGAACGCCTGCAGGTCGCGCAGGGACTCGTCGCAGACGAGTACGACGTCGCCTCCGCGGCCGCCGTCGCCGCCGTCGGGGCCGCCCCGCGGCACGTGCGCTTCGCGGCGGAAGCTCGTGGAGCCGTCGCCGCCCGCGCCGGCCTCGATTCGAATTCGCGCGCGATCGTGGAGCATC
>DASWFM010000068.1:0-4314 GCA_036394235.1 Solirubrobacteraceae bacterium
GCATCCTGCTTGGTCAGCGAGATGCTCGTCGCGGAGCTTCCGCCCGGTCCCGCGCGCCCGCCCTGGGGCGTGACCAGAAGCACGTTCGTGCCGAGGCTCTGGATCCGGGCTTGCACCGCCTTGGAGGAGCCGTTGCCGACCGCGATCAGCACGATCACCGAGGCGACGCCGATCGTCATGCCGAGGATCGTCAGGCCAGAGCGGAGCTTGTTCGCCAAGAGGCCGCTCCAGGCGATGCGAAGCGTCTCGCGGGCGATCATCGCGCGAGCCTCCCAAGCAGATGGGGCCTCACCGTGCGGTCGCCGAGGGGAGGCGGAGGCTCGTTCACGACCGCCAGGCCACGGTCCTCGACGATCCGGCCGTCGGCGAGGGTGATCACGCGCCGGGCCTGCTCTGCCACGTCGGGCTCGTGCGTGATCAGCACGATCGTGCGGCCTTCGGAGTTCAGGCGCGCGAAGATCCGCAGAACGTCTTCGGTCGAGCGCGAGTCGAGGTTGCCGGTCGGCTCGTCGGCGAGGATCATCGTCGGGTTCGTGACGAGCGCCCGCGCAACCGCGACGCGCTGCTGCTGGCCGCCGGAGAGCTCGGATGGCTGGTGGTGGAGCCTCTCGGCCATGCCGACAGAGGTGAGCGCCTGCACGGCGCGGCTCCGCCTCGCCGTCCGATCCACCCCGGCGTAAGCGAGGGGCAGTTCGACGTTGGCCAGCGCTGTCGTGCGAGCCACCAGGTTGTAGCTCTGGAAGACGAACCCGATCTTGCCGTTGCGGAGGTCGGCGAGGTCGTCCTCGTCGAGGTCGCGGACGTCGATGCCGTCGATCTCATAGCTCCCGGCCGAGGGAACGTCGAGGCAGCCGAGGATGTTCATGAGCGTGCTCTTGCCGCTGCCCGAGCTGCCCATGATCGCGATGAAGTCGCCGCGGTCGATCTGCAGCGAGACGCCGCGCAGCGCCCGCACGCTGATCGGTCCGATCTCGTAGGTCTTTGCCACCTGCTCGACCAGGATCGCCGGCGGCCGGGTCATGCGAGGCTTACGCATCTCAGCCGCCCCTCCCGCCCCCGGCGGCGCCGCCCGCGAAGCCGCCGCCACCCAGGCCGCCGCCGGCGAAACCGCCGGCGAAGCCTCCTGCACGGCCCCCGGCTGAGGTACCCGACGAGGTGCTCGTCGCGACGGGGAGCAGGACTTCTTCGCCCGCCTTCAGGCCGCTGAGGACGATCGTCGCACTGTTGCCCACGAGTCCTGTGGTGACCTGCCGGCGGACGTCCTTGCCGCCACGAACGACCGTCACCGATCCAGCCGAGATCGCGCTGCTCGGGACGCTGAGGCCCTGCGCCTGCTTGACGACGACTTCGGCTGTGGCGCTCATGCCGGTTTTCACGCCGGACTCACCCTGGTCGAGCTGGAAGGTGACGTCGTAGCTGACGACGCCGCTGGTGCTGGTGGGCAGCTGATCGATGCTCGAAACGTGGGCCGCGACCTTCTTGCCGCTGAGCGCTTCCAGCGTGACCGTCGCGATCTGGCCGACCTTCACGCTGCCGATTTCCGACTCGCTCAGTGCGACCAGGAGCTGCATCGATTCGAGGTTGCTGATCACCGCGAAGGGCGTGGCGCCGGAGGACCCGGAGCTGGACGACGAAGAGGTTCCGGCGGAGCCGGTCGTGCCGGTGGAGGCACCGGTTGCGCCGGTAGAGGATGCGCTGCTCGAGGAACTGCTCGCGGTCGCTGCTTTCGTGGTGCCGGTCGCGGAGACCGTTTCGCCCACTTCACCCGACAGCGCCACGATCGTCCCGTCCTCGGGGGCGTACAGCTTCGTGTTCTGGACAGCTTTTTCGTCGCTCTCGACCGTCAGCTGAGCGCTATTCGCCGCGGCGCGCGCCGACGCGAGGTTCGCTTCACGAGTCGCCGCGCTCTGGGTGGCCGGGGCGGGGGCCGCGTTCCCCCCCGTCGACGGGGTCGCTGCCGCGGTCGCGCTCGATCCCCCGGAGCCCTGCGTGGAGCTTGTTTCACCGTTGCTTTCTTCCTCGCCGGCAAGGTTCGCTTGGGCCGCCTGCAGTGAGGCCCTGGCCTGTTCGAGCGTTACTTCGGCGCTCTGTGGATCGAGCGTCGCGAGCAGCTGGCCCTTGACGACCTTCTGCCCGCTCTTGACATAGACGTGGGTCACCGCGCCGCCGGTCTTGAAGCCGAGGTCGAGCTGGCCGGCGGCCTGAACGTTGCCGGTCCCCGAGACCGTCGACTGCACGACGCCCCGCTGGACGGTTGCGGTCCGCGTGCTCTGCCCGCTGGACTGGGAAGCCGGTCCCACTGCGACGGCTGCGAACACGATCAGCGCGACGCACAGAGCAGCGAGCGCGCCGTTCAGCCATGGCTGCTCCTTGAACTTCGCGATCACGAGGCTGCTCCCATCGGAAGGCTCAGGATCGGCGGCGCCTGTAATAAGGGCCTAACAGCCCAGTAAGAGAAGCTTCTGAACGTCAGCCGCCGCGGCCCGCTGTCGCCGCGATCCTCTCGGTGGCCAGCGCGACGGCCGCCGCCTGCGGGGTGACGCCGGCGGCCTCGGCGTGCGCGAGCACCGAGGCGAGTACCTCCTCGATGTGCTCGGCTCGGCTCAGCGCGACGCCCCGGTCATAGCCGGTCAGCTCGAGTGACACGTTGATCAGGCCGCCGGAGTTGACGATGAAGTCGGGGGCGTAGAGGATGCCGCGCGCCTCGAGCACGTCGGCGAGGTACGGCGCGGCGAGCTGGTTGTTGGCCGAGCCGCAAACCACCTGTGCCCGCAGCTCGGCGCTGAGCGTCTCGTCGATCACGCCACCGAGGGCGCACGGCGCGAGCAGATCGACATCGGCGCGCAGGGCGTCCTGGGAGTCGAGCCAGCGTGCGCCGAGCTCATCGGCGAGCTCCGACTTACGCGCATCTATATCGGACAGGATCAGCTGGGCGCCGGCGGCGTGAAGCCGGCGCGCGAGCGGCTCGCCGACGTGGCCGAGACCGACCACGGCGATGCTGTGCCGGGCCAGCTCGGACGCTCCGAAGCGGGCGCGGCAGCATGCGCGCATCGCGGCGAGCACGCCAACGGCCGTGAAGGCGCCGGGGTCGCCGCTGCCGCCGTGCGCAGCCGGCGAGCCGACGACGTGTCGGGAGAGGCCCGAGAGGACGTCCATGTCGGCGGCGCTCATGCCGACGTCCTCGGCGGTGATGTAGATGCCGTCGAGCATGTTCAGCGTCTCGGCGAAATCGCGCAGCAGCGCCTCTCGCGAGCGTCCCGTCACGTCGAGGTCGGCGGGCGGGAAGATGACTGCCTTGCCACCGCCGAGCGGCAGCTGCGCCGCAGCGGCCTTCAGCGTCATCGCGCTCGACAGTCGCAGCGCGTCGTCGATCGCTTCACGGAGGCTCGCGTAGCGCCACAGCCGGCAGCCGCCGAGCGCGGGGCCGAGCACCGTCGAATGCACCGCCACGATCGTGTGGGCGCCCGTGCGGCGCCCTCTGCGCACGAGCAACAGCTCATGCCCGCCGCCGTCCGGCTCGGTTGCCGACACAGGAACGGTCTCGACGCTTGCCTGGGCCGCCATCACGCGCTCTCCCAATGCTCGATGCGCTCCCGCATGGCGCCGAGGAACTGCGCGGCGAGGGCCCCGTCGAGGGCTCTGTGGTCCCACGAGAGGCAAAGGTTCGTGATCGGCCGGATCGCCACGGCCTCACCCCCCTGCTCGTCTTTGACCGCGACCGGGCGCCTCACGACGGCCTCGAGGTCGAGGATCGCGACCTGCGGCTGGTTGATGATCGGCGTCGAAGCGATCGTCCCGTAGCCACCGGGGTTCGTGATCGTGAATGTCCCGCCGCGGACGTCGTCGGCGCTCAGCTCGCCGGCGCGGGCGCGCCGCGCCAGCTCCGCGATGCGCTTCGCGAGGCC
The DNA here is from genome assembly GCA_036394235.1 of Solirubrobacteraceae bacterium. Classification (GTDB taxonomy): domain Bacteria; phylum Actinomycetota; class Thermoleophilia; order Solirubrobacterales; family Solirubrobacteraceae; genus Palsa-744. The sequence continues at coordinate 3,906 of DASWFM010000068.1, forward strand.
CTCGTGCGAGAGGTCCTGTGCGTCGTGGATCACGGGAACGATCAGGCCGTCCGGCCCCAGCGAGACGGCGATGCCGAGATGCACCTCGCGATGGCGCGTCAGCGTCTCACCTTCGAGCGTCGCATTGACCTGGGGGTGCGCGCGCAACGCATCGATGACGCAGCGCGCGACGAACGGCAGATAGGTCAGCCCCAGCCGCCGACGTGCCACCTCGATCTGCGACATGTCGGCTTCGGTGATCGACGTGCAGTGCGCCGCCGTGCGCAGCGACTCGACCATGTGCGCGGCGATCGAACGACGCATCCGCGAGAGCCGTTCACCCGTCTGCGGCGCGTCCTCCGCTGCGTGCCGCTCGGCCTCGCCGGCCTGCGGCTCGTCCTCCGCTGCGTGCCGCTCGGCCTCGCCGGCC
>DASWFM010000069.1:0-5469 GCA_036394235.1 Solirubrobacteraceae bacterium
CTGATGCTGTCGGGAGTCGGGCCGGCTGAGCACCTGGCGATGCGCGAAATCGAGCTGGTGCTCGACCTGCCCTCGGTCGGCGAGAACCTCTCAGACCACCCCGCCACCCAGCTCGTCTGGACGACGCCGGAGGCGGAGAGCCTGCTGCTGGCGCTCGAGCCCGCAGCGCTCGAGGAGTTCGAAGCGAGCCAGACGGGTCCCTTCACGTCGAATCTCGCCGAGTCGGGCGGCTTCGTCCGCGTCCAGGACGGCACGGCCGCTCCGGACGTCCAATTCCATGTCGCGCCCGTGCAGATCGTCGAGGAGGGGATGCGCGACCCGGAAGAGCACGGGGTCTGGGTGTCGCCCTGCCTGCTCACCGAGCACAGCCGCGGCTCGGTGCGCCTCGCCTCGGCGGACCCGACGGCGAAGCCGATCATCCACAACGACTTCTACTCCGAGGGAGACGACCTGGAGCGGATGGTCGCCGGCCTGCGCCTCGCGCTGGAGATCTGCGGCCAGCCCGCGATGCAGCCGTATGCTTCGGCGCCCTTCAACGTCCCCGACGGGGACAGCGACGAGGCGCTGCGGGCTCACGCCGCGCGCACCACTTTCGCCGTCTACCACCCGGTCGGTACCTGCCGGATGGGCACGGACTCCGAAGCCGTCGTCGACGCGGAGCTTCGTGTCAACGGCATCGAAAGCTTGCGCGTGGTGGACGCCTCGGTGATGCCGCTGGTGCCGCGGGGGAACACCAACGCCCCGACGATCGCGCTGGCCGAGCGCGCCGCCGACCTGATCAGGCACGGCCGAGCGGCTGCCCAGCCGGCAGGCAGTGAGCCGGCCGCGGCAACGGCGTGAACGCCCCGTGACCGCGATCGCGAAGCTTCGGGGCCGGCTCGCGGAGCTGGCCGACCTGGGCGCGCTGCAGATGCTCGCCGGCTGGGACCAGCTGGTGATGATGCCGCCGGGCGGCGCCACAGCGCGCGGACATCAGCTCGGCACGCTCGCCCGGCTGGCCCACGACCATGCGACCTCGCCGGAGATCGGCGAGTGGCTGCTCGAGCTCGAGAGCCTCGAGCTGCCGGAGCTCGAGGCCGACATCGTGCGGCTTGCGCGGAGGGACTGGGAGCGTGCGCGCCGCGTGCCGACCGATCTGGCGGCGGAGCTGTCCCGGGCGCACTCCGACGGACAGGAGACGTGGCAGGCCGCACGCGCCGCCGACGACTTCGCCGCCTTTGCACCCGCGCTCGAGCGCAACATCGAGCTTGCCCGTGCCTACGGGCTGTGCCTCGACGATGAAGGGCGGGGGGTCTACCAGTCGCTGATCGACGATTTCGACTTCGGCCTGCGCACCCAGGAGCTACGCAGGCTGTTCTCTGAACTCGGCAGCCGGCTGGCGCCGCTGGTCGAGGAGGCAGGCGCTCACACCCCGGTCGCGAAGCCGGGGGTGCCGCGAGAGGTTCAGCGCCGGACTGTCGAGGCGATCATGGCGCTCGTCGGCGTCGACTCGCACAGCTGGCGGCTGGACGTCTCGACGCACCCCTTCTCGGCCTCGATGGCACGCGCCGATCAGCGCATGACCACCCGTTACGACGACGGCGGCATCGAGTCGCTGCTCAGCTCCCTGCACGAGTTCGGCCACGCCCTCTACGAGCACCAGATCGATCCCGAGCTGGAGCGCACCAACCTCGGCACGGGCACCTCGATGTCGATCCACGAGTCGCAGAGCAAGCTGTGGGAGAACCACGTCGCGCGCGATCCCGCCTTCGCCGGGATCCTGTCGAGCGAGCTCGGCAAGGCGGGATATGAGATCTCCGCGGCCGGCCTCCATGCGGCGCTCGTCGCCGTCGAGCCTTCGCTGGTGCGCGTCTCCGCGGACCCCGTGACCTATCCGCTGCACATCGTGCTGCGCTTCGAACTCGAGCTGGCGCTGATCGACGGCGACCTGGCGGTCGCCGACCTGCCGGCGGCCTGGCGCGACGGCATGCGGCGGCTGCTCGGGCTGGAGGTGCCTTCGGATGCCCTCGGCTGCCTGCAGGACGTGCACTGGAGCGAGGGGGCGTTCGGCTACTTCCCGAGCTACGCGATGGGCTGTTTGATCGCCGCCTCCCTGTGGGAGGCGATGGAGCGCGAGCTGGGGCCGCGCGAGGAGGATCTGCAGCGCGGCGATGTTGCCGCGATCAAGGTCTGGCTCGGGGAGAACATCCACCGCTACGGCCGCCGCCTGGACACCGTGCCGCTGGTCGAGCGCGCGACCGGAGCGGGGCTAGAGGTCGAGTCCTTCCTGCGTTACGTGTCGCCGTTCGCGGCCGTTTAGCTGCCGGAGCGGATCGCCGTCTGCGCGGCGGCGATACGGGCGATCGGCACGCGGTAGGGCGAGCACGACACGTAGTCGATGCCCGATGCGGCCAGGAACTCGATCGAATCGGGGTCCCCGCCGTGCTCTCCGCAGACGCCCAGCGAGAGGTCCTGCTTGGCCTTGCGCCCGAGCCAGGCGCCCATCCGGATCAGCTGTCCGACTCCCGGCGTGTCGAGCGTCTCGAACGGCGAACGGTCGAGGATCTTGAGATCGATGTAGCGAGCCAGCAGCCGTCCCTCGATGTCGTCGCGGCTGAAGCCGAGCGCGGTCTGGGTCAGGTCATTCGTCCCGAACGAGAAGAAGTCCGCCCCGGCGGCGATCCGGTCCGCCTGCAGGCAGGCGCGGGGAAGCTCGATCATCGTGCCGACCTTGTAGGCGCTCACGCCGAGCTCTGCTGCGACGCGGTCGACGAGCCCACGCATCAGCGCGAGCTCACGCTCGTAGGCGACCAGAGGCACCATCACCTCCACGTCGCTCGAGGGCACGCGTCCGGCGGCGGCGAACAACGCCCGCACCTGCATCTCGTACAGCGCGGGGAACAGCAGGCCGAGGCGGACGCCGCGCGTCCCCAGCATCGGGTTCGCCTCCTGGAGCTGCTCGGCTCGGCGGCGCTGCTCGGAGCCGGGCTCGAGCGTCGCCGGGTCCGGCAGGAACTCGTGCAGGGGCGGGTCGAGCAGGCGCACGGTCACGGGCCTGCCGTCGAGCGTCCGCAGGATCTCCTCGAAGTCGGCTTCCTGCAGGGGGCGGAGCCGGTCAATCGCCGCCGCACGAGAGGCGTCGTCGCCGGCCATGATCACGGCCGCCATCAGCGGCTGGCGCTCACCGAGGAACATGTGCTCGGTGCGGCACAGGCCGATCCCTTCGGCGCCGAGCTCAATCGCCTTGCGCGCGTCGAGGGGCGTGTCCGCGTTGGCGCGCACGCCCAGCGTGCGCAGCTCATCACACCAGTCGAGCACGGTCTGCAGCTGCTCGGAGACCTTGGGCTCGACGAGGGGCACGTCGTCGGTCGTGATCGTGCCGTGGCTGCCGTCGATCGCGAGCGGATCGCCTCTGCGCAGCGTTCGGGGTCCGATTCGCACGGTGCCGGCAGCGAGGTCGATCTCGACGTCGCTCGCCCCGGTCACCGCGGGGCGGCCCATGCCCCTCGCGACGAGCGCCGCGTGGCTGGCCTTGCCGCCCTCGCTGGTGAGGATCCCGCGCGCCGCGTGGAAGCCCGCGACGTCGTCGGCCTCCGTGAAGGCGCGGACGAGGATCGCCTCGCGTCCCTGCTCCGCGGCCCTCACGGCCTCCTCGGCGGAAAGCACGACTTCGCCCTTCGCGGCCCCGGGCGATGCGGCGACGCCGCGAGCGAGCACCTCGAAGTCGACGCTCGGGTCGAACGTCGGGTGCAGCAGCGAGTCGAGCGTCGCCGGATCGATCGTCAGCAGCGACCGCCGGCGGTCGAGCAACCCTTCCGCGACGGCGTCCACGGCGAAGCGCACGGCGGCCTGCGCCGGGCGCTTGGCGCTGCGGGTCTGCAGCATGTACAGCCGGCCCTCCTGGACCGTGAACTCCGTGTCCTGCATGTCCCCGTAGTGGCGCTCGAGCGCCGCCAGGATCTCGCGGAGCTGGGCGTCGACCTCGGGCAGCCAGTCGCGCAGCTCCGCGATGTCACGAGGAGTGCGGACCCCGGAGACGACGTCCTCCCCCTGGGCGTTCGGGAGGAAGTCGCCGGAGGGCCCGGGCGCTCCGGTCAGCTCATCGCGCGAGAAGGCGACGCCGCTGCCGCTGCTCTCGCCCATGTTGCCGAACACCATCTGCTGGACGTTCACCGCCGTGCCCCACTCGTCGGGTATGTGGTTGATGCGCCTGTAGGCGATCGCCCGCTCGCCCTGCCAGGAGTCAAAGACGGCGCGGATCGCCCCGAAAAGCTGCTCGGTGGGATCCTCGGGGAACTCGTAGAACCCCTGGAACTCGGCGGTCAGCGCGCGCAGGGCGTCCGCGTTGAGCTCGGTGTCAAGGCTCACGCCTCGCTCGGCCTTGGCGGCGGCAATCGCGCTCTCGAAGCGCTCACCGGGGATGCCCACCACCACGTTGCCGTACATCTGCACGAATCGCCGGTAGGAGTCCCACGCGAAGCGCTCGTCGCCGGAGCGCTCTGCGAGCCCACGAACGGTGAGGTCGTTGACACCGAGGTTCAGGACGGTGTCGAGCATCCCCGGCATCGACTCCCGGGCACCCGATCTGACGGACACGAGCAGCGGGTCCACAGCGTCGCCGAGCCGCCGTCCCGCGCGAGCCTGCAGGCGCTCGAGCGCCGCCTGGACCTCCTCGAGCAGCCCGCCCGGGAACTGCCGCTCGCGCATGTAGGCGACGGACGCCTCGGTCGTGATCGTGAAGCCACTCGGCACGCGCTCCGCGCCGAGCACACGCGTCATCTCCGCGATGTTCGCACCCTTTCCGCCGAGCAGCTCCCGCAGCTCGCTCGAGCCCTCGGCGAAGTCCATCACCCAGCGCCGCGCCGGCGCGCCGCCCCCGTCCGCCTCGGCGTGGCGCCGAGAACTGCTCGATGCCGCCTGGGAGCGCGCCGGCGAGAGATCCACCGCAGGAGCATATTTCCTGAGCGGCAGCCCCCAGCGCCGGGCGCCTGTCGCGGGCGCCGAGGTAGGGTCAAGGCGCGACCCCGCCACCGCGACCCGCGGCCCCGGCGAGCCCCCGACCGTCGCAGCGAAGGAGGAACACGGCGATGCTCACCCTCAGCGGCCTCGAGGAGGTCAAGGACTACGTCGGCAAGGAGCTGGGTGTGAGCGACTGGCACCTCGTGACGCAGGAGGAGATCGACGAGTTCGCGAGGGTCACGGGTGACGACCAGTGGATCCACGTCGATGTCGAGCGTGCCAAGCAGACGCCGTTCGGCGGCACGATCGCCCACGGCTACTTCACCCTCTCGCTGGCGCCTCGCTTCTCCTACGACATGTTCGCCTTCGAGGGCTTCGCGTTCGGCCTCAACTACGGACTGAACCGCGTGCGGTTTCCCTCGCCGCTGCCGGTCGGCGACAAGGTTCGGATGCGCGCCAAGCTAGCCGCGGTGGAGGAGATCCCGGGCGGCGCGCAGATCGTCACCGAGCTGACCTTCGAAAGGGACGGAG
>DASWFM010000070.1:0-2682 GCA_036394235.1 Solirubrobacteraceae bacterium
CCCGCGGCGACGCTTCGTCATCCAGTTCAGCGGCCGCCCTCCTCGCGGTCCGCCGGGCCCAAGCGCCGGTCGAGAGGGTGCCGAGCGCGAGCACGGAGCCGCCGCAGCCGCCGATCACCCACCAGGCAGGATGGCTTGCCCCGGCGAGGCCCTGGCCGGCCGCGGTGCCGGCGGCGGTGCCGAGGATCGAGCCGATCGCGGCGACGCCGAGGGTCTGGCCGATCTGCCGGCTGGTCGAGGCGACCGCGGCCGCCACGCCGGCCTGACTGTCGGGCATCCCTGATACGGCCGTGTAGGTGATCGGCGGGTTGATCGCGCCGAAGCCCATGCCGTAGATCGCATAGACGCCTAGCAGCAAGCCGAGCGGTGTCGTGCGCGAGAGGCTGGTCAGCAGCAGCGGCGCCACGAGCATGCAGAGGCCGCCGAAGATCAGGGCCGGCCGGGCGCCGCGGCGCCCGACGACCCGCCCCGAGAGCGGCGCGAAGAGTCCCGCCAGCACCGCCATCGGAACGGTGGTGAGTCCCGCCTGCAGGGCCGAATAGCCGCGGACCTCCTGCAGGTAGAGGGTGTTGAGCAGCAAGAAGCCCGCGAAGCCCGCGAAGGCGCTGATCGCGATCAGCGTCGCACCGGTGAAGGGCGGGCTGCGGAAGAAGCGCGGCTCGATCAGCGGGTCCCGGCGGCGCAGCTCATATGGCACCAATGCCGCCAACGCACCCAGCGACACCACGAACAGACCGATCGTCTCGGCGGAGCCCCAGCCCGCCTGAGGGGCGTCGATGATGCCGTAGGTCAAGGATGCCAGGGCGACGATCACGAGCACCTGGCCGACCGGATCGACGCGTCGTGGCCGCGCGGCCCGCGACTCGGGCACGAACAGCGCGGTCAGCACGACGGCGGCGAGCGCGATCGGCACGTTGATCCAGAAGATCGCCCGCCAGCTCACCGTCTCTGTGAGCGCTCCGCCGACGATCGGGCCGAGCGCGAGGCTGATGCCGACAGTCGCGCCCCAGGCGCCAATCGCGCGGCTGCGCTCGCGCGGGTCGGTGAAGACGTTCGTGATGATCGACATCGCGACCGGGTTGAGCATCGAGCCGCCGACGCCCTGCAAGGCCCGGGCGGCGATCAGCCAGCCGAGCGTCGGCGCGACGCTGCAGGCGAGCGAGCCGGCCGCGAACACCAACAGGCCGGTCTGGAACGTGCGGCGGCGGCCCAGCCGGTCGCCCGTCGAGCCGGCCAGCATCAACAGGCTGGCAAGCACGATCGTGTAGGCGTCGACAGTCCACTGCAGGCCCGACAGCGACGCGTGCAGGTCGCGCCGGATCGAGGGCAGCGCGACGTTGACGATCGTGTTGTCCATCGCCACGATCAGGAGGCTCATGCAGCAGATCGCGAGGATCGCGAGCCGCCGACGATCGCTGAGTTGGGGTGTACCGTTCACGCCTGATCAGTTCTAGCGGCAGTCCGCGTCGGGCTCGCGGCGCCGGAGGGAGGCAGGAGCATGCCGACGATCGATGAGATCGAGATCGCGGGCGACGCGGGGCGCTGGCTGGCGCTCGGTTTCCACGTCGACGGCGAGAGCTGCGCAATCGGCGGCGTGGCGCTGCGGCTGAGCGGCGTGCGCGACGGCGAGGGCGTGGGCGAGGGGGAGGGCGTGGGCGTGATCGGCTGGTCGCTGCGCGGCCTCGCTTCGGCCGAGCTCGACGGCCTGCCGACGAAGATCTCCGAGCGCCCGGCGATGGCGCCGGCCCTACCGCATCCGAACGGCGTCGTCTCGATCGACCACGTCGTGGCCGTCTCACCGGCCTTCGAGCGCAGCGTTGCGGCGATGCAGGCCGCCGGCATGGACCTCCGCAGGGTGCGCGAGGAGCCGACCCCGGCGGGCGCGCCGCGCCAGGCCTTCTTCCGGCTCGGCCGCGAGATCCTCGAGCTCGTCGAGGAGCCGGAGGACGTCGCGGCGGCGAAGGGCGGGCCCGACCGGCCGGCTCGCTTCTGGGGCCTCGCGCTGCTGGTCGACGACATCGACGCGACGGTCGCGGCGATGGCGCCGCACGCGGGGGAAGCACGCGCAGCGGTGCAGCCCGGTCGGCGCATCTCGACGGTCGGGCGCTCGGCGGGGCTCACGATCCCGCTGGCTCTGATCACGCGGCGGGACGACCTCGCGGAGAGCGCATGAGCCAGCCGATCTGGGACGCGGTCGACGCCTTCGCCGAGGGCCTGCTGATCGGCCCCGACCCCGTGCTCGACGAGGCCGCGCGCAACAACTCCCTGGCGGGCCTGCCGCCGATCGCCGTGACGCCCAGCCAGGGCCGGCTGCTGAACCTGCTCGCACGGATCCACGGCACGCGGCGGATCCTCGAGGTCGGCACGCTCGGTGGCTACAGCACGATCTGGCTCGCGCGGGCGCTGCCGGCGGACGGGCGGCTCGTGACACTGGAGCTCGACCCGGGATATGCCGCGGTCGCGGAGCGCAACGTCGCGGCAGCAGGCCTCGCCGCGCTCGTCGAGATCCGGGTCGGTCCCGCGATCGACTCGCTCGCGGCGCTTGCCGCGGAGCGGCCCGAGCCCTTCGACCTCGCCTTCATCGACGCCGACAAGGCCAACACCCCCGTGTACTTCGAGGCGGCGCTCGAGCTCTGCCGTCCAGGCGGGGTGATTGTCGCCGACAACGTCGTGCGGGGCGGG
>DASWFM010000071.1:0-8440 GCA_036394235.1 Solirubrobacteraceae bacterium
GGGCTGCAGCGGGGGGCAGGGGTGAGCCACGCGGCGCTCCTGCTCGCGTCCTCCTCGGACGCGGCGACGGGAGTTGGGATCCCGGTGGCGGTCGCCGCCGGGCTCGTCTCGTTCCTCTCGCCCTGCGTGCTGCCGCTGGTACCCGGCTACCTGTCGACGGTGATCGGTGTCACGCCTCACGACCTGAAGGAGGGCGTGGGCATTCGCCGGGTGCTCGTCCCGAGCCTGCTGTTCATCCTCAGCTTCTCGGCGATCTTCATTCTGCTCGGACTCAGCGCGACTGCGATCGGCTCCTCGCTGAACACGCACAAACACGCCCTGCAGCAGATCGGCGGGGGGCTGATCGTGGCGATGGGCGTCGTCTTCCTGGCGACGCCGTTCATCGGCATGCTCAACCGCGAGTGGCATTCGGAGACCCTGCTGCGCCTGGCCGGGCGCGGCGGCCCGCTGCTGGCGGGAGCGGCCTTCGCGATCGCCTGGACGCCGTGCACCTCGATCACGCTCGGTGCGATCCTCACCCAGGCCGCGATCTCCAGCTCGGCCGCCCACGGCGCGCTGCTGCTGGCCTTCTACTCGCTCGGCCTCGCGATCCCCTTCCTGCTGATCGCGCTCGCATTCGACCGCATGACGAACGCGCTCGCGGTCGTCAAGCGCCACTTCCCCGTGATCATTGCCGTCGGCGGCCTTGTGATGATCGCGCTCGGGCTGTTGATCCTCACCGGCGAGTTCACGATCCTCAACAACAAGGCCCAGCAAGTGACTCAAGAACTCGGCCTGCCGAGCACCTCCGTCTGACCGGCGCGCTCGCCGGGCCGGGGCGGAGCCCCGCGTCGGCTCCGCCCCGGGGCTTGGATCTACGGGCCGCTCAGGAGCCGAACAGCCCGACGGTGCCGCTTATCGCGGCTGTGGTCGCACCCGTCGCCGTCGTGCAGGCCGCCGCTTCCGGCGGCTGGAAGGCGAGTAGACCCGACGAGGAGTCACCGGCGTCGCGGCTCGTCGTGATCGTGAACGTGGCCGGGTCGCCCGCAGGGGGGTTCACCGCGCTCAGGGTGATCGATTCCTTGACGCTGCCCGAGAGACTGACCGCTGCGAGCGCGCCCGTGGTGGAGTATCCGATCACCGTGTGAGTCCCGTCGGCCCAGGTGACGAGCGCCGTGCCCGCCGTCGTGCTCCTCGCACATCCGCCCGTGCCTGTCGCCGCGGGCTCCTGGTAGGTGACGGTGTCGGTCGCGCCGGTGATGGAGTTTTTGACCTGCTCGGCCAACGTCTTGCCGGCTTCCACCGTGCCGGCCTTTGGAGCGCTCGCTTCGCTGGACTGGCAGCCGCTGAGAGCTCCCCCGAAGCTGTACGCGAACGGCTTTTCTTCGCTGTTCAGGCCGGGAGCGAAGCTCGCGGTCCCCTGTAGTTCGCAACCACCGCCCGATGCGGCGAATGCCGCCGGCGCGGCCACGAGCAGCGCCGCGGTCGTGGACAGCACAAATCCGAACATCAGCTTTCGCACAATGCCTCCTGGGTCTTCGGTTTCGTCGCCTCCTCGGCGGCCCGATTCCGGGCCCGGCGACGGACACGCGCTCGCCAGGCGACTCTGTCCCGACGCAGCTACCCGGTGGCTGATGCTCCAAACGGGCGAGCAGCCGCTTCGCCGACCCGGGCTCTCTAACCGGGTGAGCTAGTCGCCGGCGCGGCCGGCGGGGCGGCGTCGCGCTGCTCGCGGTAGCGTGCTTCCCAGGCTTCCTGGTTGCGCTTGGCGTCCAGCACGAACGGCGAATAGCCGATCGCTTTGACGATGCCCTCGTTGATCGCCGAGTCGGGGAAGGGGAGGGGACGCATGACGTCGACGAACAGCACCACCCGGGTCTCGTCCGTGTCGTTCCAGACCTCGTGGTTGAAGGTGTCGTCGAAGATCATCGACTTGCCCTCTTCCCAGTGGCGGTAGTCGTCGCCGACGCGGATCCGGCAGGACTCCGCATCCTCGGGGACGATCAGGCCAAGGTGATAGCGGAGCACGCCCTTGTAGGGCCCACGGTGGTCGAGGATGTGCTTGCGCGGCGAGAGGATCGAGATCATCGCGGTCTTCATGCCGGGGATTTCGCGCATCAGCTGGGCCGTGCGCGGGCACATCTCGACGCCGAGCCTGGCCTCGAAGCCGTAGCCGTAGAGGAAGAACGTCTTCCAGCGGTCATCGTCGGTGATCTCGATCTGGTCCTTGGAGATGTCCTGGAAGTTCGCCAGCGCCTCGCGGTCGGCGAGCAGTGCCTGCGCCTCGTCGCGGATCACCTCCCAGTTGGCCTCGATGTGCTCGACCCAGGGGAAGCGCTCGAGCGGGAAGAAGGTGGCGTCGCCAACCAGCGAGCGCTTGCCGATGAAGCGCTCGACCGGCGCGAGGATCGCTTCTCCGACCTTGATCGTCAGCTCGACGACGCGGTCCCACAGCGACTTCTGCTCCATCTCTGCTCCTCCCAGCCTCGCGTGCCCATCGCGGCGAGCTTATTAGCTGCGGGAGCGCGATCCGGGAGCGCGCCCGGAAGGGCTCGACCGGGAGGTCGTGGAGAGTAGGCTCCCAGGCCCGATCGAAGGAGGCACGATGGGCGTTCGACGTGGGTTCCTGCTCGGCATCGCCGCCGCCGCCGGCGGCCGCGCGCTTCTGCACAGGGTGTTGCTCTGGCAGTTCGCCCGCAACGTCGCCAGTCTCAACGCCGGCGACTATCGCCCGTTGCTCGCGAACTACGCCCAGGACGCCGTCCTGCACTTCAACGACGGCGAGCACCGCTGGGCCGGCGAGCATCGCGGCAAGGACGCGATCGAGCGCTTCCTGCAGGAGTTCGTCGGCGCCGGCCTGCAGGGCGAGCTCAAGGGGCTCTGGATCTCGGGGCCGCCCTGGGCTCTGACGATCGCCGCGCGCTTCGACGACCGCGCGACCGCAGCGGACGGGCAGCCCCTTTATGCCAACCGCGTCGCGATGGTGATCCGGACGCGCTGGGGACGGATCGTGGAGCACGAAGACTTCTACGAGGACACCGGCCGGATCCTCGCGCTGGAGCGGGCCTTGTCCGAGCGCGGCGTCCAACCCGTCGCGGCCTGAGCAGGACAAGCGAGCTCTCCGCGGCCCGTGCGGAAACACGGGGTCGGGACCTAGCGCTCGGTTTCGGGCGGCCGTTCGATCGCCCGGCGAGGCTCTTCAGCCCTTCCAAGCGTGTCGCCTATTCGTGAACAACGCTTCGGCGCAAGGGGAGCCGGGTACATGAACTGTTGCTTTTGTCCAGGGCATCGGGATAGGCCGGACGGCAGGGGCAGTCCCTACCCATTCTCCGTAAGGAACCTCAATGATCAAATCGAAGTTGGCCGTACCGGCTGCTGTGGCAGCGATCGCGACCGCGATGCTCGCTCTCTGTTCGAGCGCCTTCGCGGTTGCCGGAGCCTCACCGCTGCGCACGAGCGGCTCCTCGGACCTCGGCGCTGCCACCGGCACCCGCTCGGTCGTCCTGACGCTCGCGCCGAGCGACCCAGCCGGTTTGAAGGCGCTCGCCGGGCAGGCCGGCGCGGCGCGCTTGAGCAAGGGCCAGTTCGAGGAACGCTTCTCGCCCTCGACGGCCTCCGTGACCGCCGTGGAGTCCTGGGCGACATCGCACGGCCTGCAGGTGAGCTCCGTCACGCCCGACCGTCTGCTGGTCACGCTCACCGGCTCCACGAGCGCACTCGGCTCGGCACTGGGCGTGCGCTTCGATCGCTTCCGAGCCGTCGACGGTTCGAGCTACGTCTCGAGCACGGGCACGGCGACGCTGCCGGCCTCGATCGCGCGGACAGTCAGCGCCGTGAACGGCCTATCCGACCTCGCTCGCGCGCACGTCGACATCGCGCACCGCTCGGCGACCGAAACACCGGGGCTCAGCTTCCCGACCAGCTACACCCCGCAGGAACTCAACGCCCTCTATGACGCCCCCGGCGCGCAGACCGGCACGGGCCAGCAGGTCTCGGTGATCGCGACGGGCGACGTCAGCCGGCCAAAGGCCGACCTCGCCACGTTCGAGAAAAAATTCGGCCTTCCGGCTGTGACCTGGAACCAGATCAACGTCGGCGCAGCCTCCAATGAAACCGAAGGCGACGACGAGTGGGACCTCGACACGCAGTACTCGACGGGCTTCGCGCCCGGTGTCTCGCAGGTCAACGTTTACGTGGGCCACTCGCTTGAAAACACCGCGATCATCGCGACGATCGACCGCTGGGTGACCGACGATCTGACCTCGCAGGCGAGCTTCTCGGCAGGCGAGTGCGAGCTGCTAGCAAGCCTGGGAGGCCTCGTCGAAGGGCTCGATCCGGTCCTGGCCGAGGCCGCCGCACAGGGTCAGACGCTGTTCACCTCCAGCGGCGACACCGGCTCTCAGTGCCCGGCCGTGGTGGCCGCGAACGGTATCCCGGCAGGCCTGCCCGGAGTCAACTACCCGGCTTCCAGCCCGAACGCGATCGGCGTGGGCGGCACCACGGTGCTCGGACAGGCGAACGAAATCGGCTGGTACGCGGGCGGCGGCGGCACGAGCCTGCTGGAGGCGACACCGGCCTTCCAGCACTCCGCCGGTGGCAGCTTCACCGGGCTCGAGCGCGGCGTGCCCGACGTCGCTCTGGACGCCGACCCGAACAGCGGCTACGACGTGATCGTCGGCGGCGAAGAAACGGTCATCGGGGGTACCAGCGCCGGCGCGCCGTCGTGGCAGGGGATCTGGGCACGGGCGCAGGGCGCGCATGCTGGGACGCTCGGGTTCGCCGGACCGGTGATCTATGCAGAGCCGGAAGCGGCCTTCAAAGACATCATCATCGGCGACAACGGCCTGTTCGCGGACACGCCCGGTTGGGACTACGTGACCGGGCGCGGCACCCCCGACATCGCGGCGCTCGTAGCGGGCGGCTGAGCACACCCGACGGGCGCCTGACCAGATGGACGGCAAAGAGGCCCCACGGCGACTAACCGTGGGGCCTCTTGCCCAGTCTCTGGGTGGCCGCTCGGAGCGGCTGTGAGCTACGCGGCCTCGCGCAGCGCGGCCAGCTCGGGGCTCTCGGCGAGCTTCTTCAAGGCCCGCTGCTCGAGCTGGGAGGCACGCTCCGCGGAGAAGCCGAGACGCTTGCCGATCGCGGTCAACGTCTGGGGCTCCTCGCGACCCGTGCCGAAACGCAGGGTGAGGACCTTGCGCTCAGTTTCGGGCAGCTGCTCGATCGCCCGGTGGACGATCTCCTCGCGCTCGTGCTCCCAGGCCGTCTCCTCCGGCGCCTCGGCGTCGGAGGGGAGCAGGTCGCCGAGCGCCGTGTCGCCGTCCTCGCCGATCTGCTGGTCGAGGCTCACGAGCGCCGCTCGCTGGTGGCGCACCTCCTCGACCTGGTCGACCGGGAGGCCCGTCTCTGCGGCGAGCTCCTCGAGCGTGGGCTCACGGCCCAGTCGCACGGACAGCTCGCGCTCGACGCGTCCTACCTTGCGTGACCGCTGCGCCACGTGGACGGGCAGGCGGATCGTGCGACCGGAGTTCTCCAGGCCGCGCTGGATCGCCTGACGGATCCACAGCGTCGCGTAGGTCGAGAAGCGGAAGCCCTTGCGCCAGTCGAACTTCTCGCTGGCCCTGATCAGGCCGAGCATGCCCTCCTGGACGAGGTCGCCCAGGGGCAGTCCCTGGTTCTGGTAACGGCGGGCGTTGGAGGCCACCAGCCGCAGGTTGGAGTTGACGAGCAGTTCCTTGGCGTGCAGGTCACCACGCTCGATGCGCTTGGCGAGATCGATCTCCTGCGCCGGCGTGAGCAGCGGGTAACGCCGCGAGTGCGCCAGCAGCTGGTCGACCGCCTCTGGGATGAACGCGTCGGCGACGTGCTGGGTGTCCACCTCCACACGCTCGATCGGGCTGTCGAGCCGCGCGGCGGAAGTCCCCTGGCCCTGATCGGCCTGGGGGGAGGCCTCCTCGGTGCCGGGAGCCGTGGGCTCGAGCTCTATTGTTGTGTTGCGGGGGGAATCTGACATGTGCGTCCTTCGTAATCCGATGCTTGGAGTCGGAATTATACGCCCCGATAGTTGCGTTGTCAATCATCCATCGTGGGGTTGCTAAGATCGCTCGTTCGACGTCGAGCACATGCTCCCCTGCAGCGGCCCTCGGGAAATGCCCGCGGGATCGAGGGATAAAACCCCGCTTGACGCAGAAAAGACCGCTCTGATCGGCCCTTTCGCGTCATCGGAGCCGATCGGGCGGACTTTGAGCGCCTGCGTGTAAGCTCGGCGCATGGACGTTGACCTGTCGGGGCGCGTAGTGGCCGTCACCGGGGCTTCCTCCGGCATCGGCGAAGCCACCGCGATGGCCTGCGCGAAGGCGGGCGCGGCGGTCTCCCTCGCCGCCCGGAGGCTCGATCGCATCGAGGACCTGGCTGAACGGATCACCGGGGACGGCGGCACCGCGCTGGCCGTCCAGACCGACGTCGGCGACGAGCAGGAGGCACAGCGCTTCATCGAGCGCACCGCAGCCGACCTCGGGCGCCTGGACGTGCTCGTCAACAACGCGGGAGTGATGCTGCTCGGGCCGATCGCGGGTGCCGACACCGAGGAATGGCGGCGGATGATCGATGCCAACGTATATGGAGTCCTCTACTGCACGCACGCCGCGCTGCCGCTGATGCTCGAACAGGGCTCGGGCCACGTCGTCACGATCAGCTCGGTCGCGGGGCGCTTCGCACGCGCCGGCGGAGGTGTCTACAACCTCACCAAGTTCGGCGTCGGCGCCTTCTCGGAGGCCCTGCGCCAGGAAGTCGCTCCACAAGGCATCCGCGTGACGCTGATCGAGCCCGGCTTCGTCGCGACCGAGCTGCAGAGCCACAATCGCCCAGAAATCCAAGATGCGATCCGCAACATCCTCAAAGACGATGAGCCGCTCCGGGCCGAGGACATCGCCAACGGCATCCTCTACGCGATCGGATCGCCCGAGAACGTCGCCGTGAACGAGGTGCTGATCAGGCCTTCCGGCCAGGTTCGCTAGAGGTTCACGCGGCTCGGCGGCCCTGGTGGCGACTGCTCGCGTACTGCTGTACCCAGCTGCGGGTTGAGTAGTACTGGTCTCCCATCTTCACGGTCTTGAGTCGCTGTCGCTTAGCTGCGCTGAGCAGCGCCACACGAGATAGCTTTCGTGTCTCCAGCGAGGCCAGCGGCACCAGTCGCGCCGGGCCCGCAAGCGCGGGCAGCATGTGCTTCTCGACGCTGACCCGGACTGCGCGTGCGAGCACTTCAGCCAGCGGCGCGGGATCACTGTCGTCGGCTCGTGCGAGCGCCTTGAGGTAGTGAGCCCGCCGCGTCTTGTCGATGATGGCCGGCGGGACTCCTGCACGGACCAGCACCAAGTTCGTCGTGAGGCGTCCGACGCGACCGTTGCCGTCACGAAAGGGGTGGATGCGCTCGAACGCAGCGTGTGTCCGCGCGACGTAGTGCAGGAAGTGCTCGTGCGTACCTGGACCGCGGTTGACAAGGTCGAACCAACGGTCCAGCTCACCGGGAACGTGGAGCCACGGCGCGCCGCTCAGTCCGGCACGCAGCGGCTGTAGTTCGCACCGCCGGAAGCCGCCGGGACCCTCAAGGTCCGTCGCGTCCTCATCCGGGAAGCGGCTCCATCGCCGTACCCCTCGATCTCGAGATACTCACGGAGTTCCTTGTTGCCGACCGCCCGACCTTCCTCGAGAAGCGCCTTCACTTGACGCAGAACCAGGGTGTTCCCCTCCATCGCCGTCGAGTGGTGCGTCTCTTCGTGCCAGATGTTGACCCAGATCCCCTCGGCCTCGATCGGGAGGGGAAGCCCTCCAACCGCAGCGAGGTCGGCCAGGCAGCGGTCTACCCTCGCAAGAACCTGCTCCCGGGTTGGACGACCTCGTGTCACTTTGATCCGACGCACCACCTAAGTATTGAGCAAGGTGGTTTCGGGATCAAAGCTAGACGTCTACCCGGACGGACCGGGTGGGTTTCCTCCCCTGCGAACACATGCGACCGACGGCTCGATCTCCAGCAGCTCGCCACCCTCGTGGTCGACCTGCAGGGTCGTGTGATCCAGGTCGAACCGCTCGTGGAGGGTCGCCTCCATCTCGCGGCGCGCGCGGTGGCAGTCGGCCTCCGCCGAGACGAGCACGTGCGCGGACAGCGCCGGGAAGCCGCTCGAGACCTCCCAGACGTGCAGGTCGTGCACCTCCGTCACGCCCGGCACCGCGATCAGGGCTCTGCCGATCTGCTCCGGGTCGAGCTGCTCCGGCGCGGCCTCGAGGAAGATCCGGGCGGAGGAGCGCACCAGCGATGCGCCGGAGCGGATCATCAGCGCGGCAACGAGGAGCGAGGCGATCGGGTCGGCGCGCTCGAAGCCGCTGATCAGGATCACCCCGGCTGCCACGGCGGTGCCGATGAAGCCGTAGAGGTCAGTCACGATGTGCTGGAAGCTGCCCT
>DASWFM010000072.1:0-8047 GCA_036394235.1 Solirubrobacteraceae bacterium
GCGGGATCGAACGCGTCTTCGATGAGGTCGCGGACCGCGGGCCGGGGCCGCATCTCCTGACCGGGCCGATCGCCGTCTCCGGAGCGCGGCCGGCGGACGTGCTGAGCGTCGAGATCCTGAGCGCCGAGCCACGCCTGGCGCACGGGTCGAACCTCGCCGCGCACTGGGGCGCGCTCTATGAGGAGTTCCAGAAGGAGCGCGTGACGATCTTCGAGCTCGACGCCGCCGCGATGCTGGGCCGCGCGCTGTTCGCCTTCGACTGGCAGACGACACCGCTGGTCGAGGCTCCCGGCACGATCGTCAAGCCCGGGAGCGTCGTCCGCGAGCCGGCACTCGAGGGGGTCGTTGTGCCGCTGCGTCCCCACCTCGGGACGATGGGGGTGGCGCCGGCCGAGCGCGGGCGCCATTCCTCTGTGCCACCGGGCGAGCACGGCGGCAACATCGACAACTGGCGGATCGGAGCCGGCGCACGGATGCACTACCCCGTCCAGGTCGCCGGCGCACTGCTCTCACTAGGCGACCCCCACGTCTCCCAGGGCGACGGCGAGGTCAGCGGCACGGCCCTGGAGGCCTCGCTGAACGTCGTCGTCCGCCTAAGCCTGCGCTCGGACATCAGCCTCGGCGCCCCGGTCCTGGAGACGGCGACCGAGCTGATGGTGCACGGCTTCGGCGACGACCTCGACGAGGCGATGCACTCCGCCGCCCTGCGGACGGTCGAGCTGCTGAGCTCACGCTTCGGTCTCAGCCGCGACGACGCCTACGCCTTCTCGAGCCTTGCGGTCGACTTCGTCGTCACACAGGTCGTCGACGGGCGCCAGGGAGTCCACGGTCGGATCGACAAGCGCTGCTTCGGATTCCTGCGTCGATGATCGGGTCGTGGACGTTCACTCCCGCCGACGGAGTCCCCCCGCCGGTCGCGCCGTTCGCCCATGCGACCTCAGCAGGCCAGACGCTCTATGTCACAGGGCAGATGCCCACAGGGACGGACGGGACGCTCGTCGACGGCGCCATCGCCGAGCAGACGGACCGGGTCATGGCGAACCTCGCACGCGTGCTCGAGCTCGTCGGTGGGACGCTCGCAGACGTCGTCCAGGTCCGCGCGTATCTGCTCGACTGGAGCGACTACGCCGACTTCAACTCCGCTTATCAGCGCTGGTTCCCTGACCGGCTGCCCAGCCGGACCTGTGTCGGCGTCCACGGCCTCGCGGCCGGCGCCCTCGTCGAGATCGACCTGGTGGCGTGGCGGCCCGCGGGCTGGAGCTAGGGCAGCGGGCCCGGTTTGAGCGGCGCCACGCCCGGGGCGAGCTCCGCGAGCAGCGCCGGCCAGACCTTCGGGTCGTGCCCGGGGATCAACCTGTAGCCGCGCTCGGCGGCGATCGCCTTGAGCTTGCGGATCGGAGCGAGGGTGTCCTCCGCCTCGCAGTGGACGAAGCCGCCAACGGCGATCTCCTGATCGAAGTTCTCCGTCAGGTCGCCTGCGTCGAAGGCGAACACGTAGCCCTCGCCGCCGGGGAGATCGACGACGAAGCTCTGGTGCCCGGGAGTGTGGCCGGGCGTGAGCACGGCAGTGACCCCGGGGGTCAACTCGCCGTCGCCGTCCTGCAGCCGCCAGTCGATGTCGGGGTCGTCGAAGTCGATCCGGAACATCCCGTGGCGCTCCGGGAAGGGGTGATCGCCGAGCCCGTAATCGAGCTCGGCGCGCTGCACCCAGACCGGCACATCGGGGCCGAACAGGCGCAGGCCCCCGGCGTGATCGTTGTGGAGATGGGACAGGTAGATACGGGCGATGTCACCGAGGAGGAGGCCGTGGCCGGCGAGAGCGTGCTCGAGCGGCTCGCCCTCGGCGTCAGGCAGGATCGGGACGATCGCGTGGTTGCGCCCGTGAAGGCGCTCGTAGAGCGCGCGGTCGTGGATCAGCGCCGTGTTGATCCCCGTGTCGATCAGCGTCCAGCCGTCGTCCGTGTCGAGCAGGACCGCCGTCACCGGCTCGGTCAGGATCTCACCCGAGCGATCACCGTGGATCGAATAGGACCGCGGCAGGCGCTCCCAGCCGACAACCAGCGGGATCACCCGACGAACGCTCGTCGCGACGGAGCGACTCATGCCTGCGGCGCTACCGAGGCCTGTGGGGTGCCAGAAGTCGATCGTGCATTCTTATGGCGAGACCCGGACTCGAACCGGGGACACCACGATTTTCAGTCGTGTGCTCTACCAACTGAGCTATCTCGCCGCCGCTCGAGCGGCCCCCGATGCTACCGAGTCGCCCCAGCCCGGCCAGCGCCGGTGGGCGATCATGAGCCCGCGTGTTCCCAGGCTTCCAGGTAGGGCAGCGGATCGATCGGGTGGCCGCCTTTGGCGTGCCAACCACCGACCCAGATCTCGAAGTGGAGGTGCGGAGCGGTCGCGTCCCCCGTCTGCCCGGCGCGGCAGATCTGCTGGCCTGCGGCGACGGCCTGGCCGCCGGAGACCGTGAACGAGCCTTCCTCGCAGTGGGCGAAGAACAAGTCGAAGCCGATCAGGGTGTGCTCGACCACGTAGTAGCCGGCCGCACCGGGCTGGTTGGCGGTCGATTCGATCGTGCCCGCGAGCGGCGCCACGTCGGGTGTGCCTTCGGCTGTGAGGACGTCCTGGCCCTCGTGCACGTGCCCGGCGCGCGGCGCGCCGAAGCGGTTTTCCGGGCCACCGAAGGTATGCGTCCCCTGCACCGGGAAGACGGCGCCGTCGGCGACCGTCTGGGCCGGCGTGGGCACGCCCGCTTCCGGAGCGGCGACGGGCGGCGCGGCCGTGACGGGGGTCGCGGCGGCCTGCACCGTCAGGGTGCTCTGTCCGGAGATGCGGGCGTTGCGCAGAATGTTGCCGTTGCGGTGGTCGTGGGCGCTGACCGTTACGCGATAGACCCCGGGCGCCAGCCGCGCACCGGAGGGCCAGAGGACTGCGAGGCGGTGTGAGGTGTGAACCCATCCCAGCGTCGCCGTCACGGCGGTCTTGCGGGTGCGAAGATCGATGATCAGCACACGCAGGTAGACCGTGGCGACGTGGCTCTCCACGAGCCGCAGGGTGATCCTGGGCGGCCGGCCGGCGGTCGAGGTGGCGGGGACCTCGAGTTCGCTGAGAGACGGGCGATTGACGCTCGCGGGCACGCCGAACTCGCTGCCGCCGGCCTTTGGCGAGGCGGGCGCGGCGACGCCTCCGGGTTCGCCGGCCTGCGCGTGGGCGCCGGCGACGTTGATCAGCATGACCGCGCCAGACAGGGCCAGGAGCCCAGCGCGGCGGAAGGAATTCATGTGTCTCTGTCGACGGCCCCGCCGAGGCAGCCAAGGCAAAGCAGGGGCGGTGGACGAATTTGCAGGCGTGCCGGGGCGCGCCTAGGTGTAGTTCCTAGGTGTCCTTGAATTCCTCCGTCAGCGCCCGATAGGTCAGCGCCAGCCCTTCCTCGATCGAGACCTGTGCGCGCCAGCCGAGCTCCGCCGCCGCGCGGCTCGTGTCGAGGCAGCTGTGATGCAGCTCACCTGGGCGCAGGTCGGCGAACTTCGGCTCGATCTCGATCCCGGACGTCTTGACGAGGCCCTTCCAGATCTCCGTCACCGAGGTCTCCACGCCGGTCGCGATGTTGTACACGCCGGCCCTGCCCGAGGCGGCCTGAAGGGCCGTGACGACATCGGATACGTAGATGTAATCGCGGGTGGGCTCGCCGTGCCCGTAGAGAGTCGGCGCGCGGCCCTCGTTGAGGTGACCGGTGAAGATCGCAACGACGCCGGCCTCGCCGTGGGGACTCTGGCGCGGCCCGTAGACGTTGCCTAGGCGGCACACCACGTGCGGGATGCCCGAAGACAGCGCCCACGTGCGGACGTAGGCCTCGGCGGCCCACTTCGAGGCGCCGTAAGGGGACAGGGGGGCGGGTATGCGGTCCTCCGGAGTCGGCCTCGGCGCGGCATCACCGTAGAGCGCCCCACCCGTCGAGGTGAACACCACCGGCGCGCTCGTGAGGGCAGCCAGCTCGAGCACGTTGAGGGTGCCGCGGACGTTGACGTCGCAGTCTCGCCCGGGATCCTCCACGGAGGCGACGACACTGGCCTGGGCGGCGAGGTGGTAGACGGCCTCGGGGGCGACCGCTTCGAACAGCGATCGCAGCGCGGGCTCGTCGACGATGTCCACCTCGCGCAGCTCGGCGCCCGACGGGACGCGCTCGGCGGAGCCCGTGGAGAGGTCGTCGACGACCGTCACTGCATAGCCGTCCGCCAGCAGGGCATCGGCCACGTGTGAGCCGATGAAGCCGGCGCCGCCGGTCACGATCGCGGTTCTGCTCATCGGCCGCGAGCCTACACGGAGGCGGCCGAGGTGGTTCCCGCGAGCTCCTCTTCGACGGCCTGCACCGACTCGTCGATCCGCTCGAGCACGCGCATGCCGCCACGCTCGCGGGGCAGGCTCCCGCCCACCGCGGGGCCGCCGAGCACAATCGGGATATCCGGATGGCTCGCCCGCAGGTCGCGCAAAGCGATCTCCACAGAGTCGCTGTCGTCGGGCACAGTGGCGCCGAGCACGATCAGGTCCGGGGCGCGGCTCTCGACCATCGCCAGGAGCCGCTCGCCCGACAGGTCGGTGTCGAAGATCGTCTTGTAGCCGGCGGCCGCGAGCTGGTCGTGGACCATCTGCAGGCCTAGGGTGTGCTCGTCGCCCTTGACCGCCGCCAGCAGGACGCGCTCGCGGGTCGGCTCGGTGCCGCCGGTCATGTAGCGGTAGAGCGTGGCGAGCACGCGGCGCACGATGGTGGCCGCGCGGTGCTCGGTCTCGGTGGGGAGATCGCCGGCTTCGGAGAGCACGTCGAGGCGGCGCAGCGCCGGGCCGATCACCTCGGCGTGCAGCGTCGTCGGCGAGATGCCATCCTCGATCGCCGTCGCGATCGCGCCCTCTGCGGTCTCGGCGTCGCCACGTTCCAGGGCGGTCGCGAAGGTCTCGAGCGTCGCCTCGACGAGCGCCGTGGGGTCGCGGCGAAGCTCCTCACGGGCGTCGGGTCCGGTGCGTCCCAGGACTTCCATGAAGGCATCGAGCAGCACCGGGTCGAAATGGCGGCCGCGCTGTTCGCGCATCATCTGGATCGCCTCCTCGACCGAGAAGGCCTTGCGGTAGACACGGTCGCTGGTGAGCGCATCGAAGACGTCGGCGACGGCGACGATACGGCCCTCGATCGGGATCGTCTCGCCCTTCAGCCCCCGCGGGTAGCCGGAGCCGTCCCACTTCTCCTGATGGCTCAAAGCAATCGTCGCGGCCATGTCGAGGATCGAGGAGGAGGAGCCGCGGACGAGCCGATGGCCCTCCTCGGCGTGGGTCTCGACGATCGCACGCTCCTCGGGCGTGAGCGGTCCGGGCTTCAGGAGGATCGCGTCGGGGATCGCGACCTTGCCGACGTCGTGCAGCGGGGCGGCGTGGCGGAGACGCTCGGAGAACTCCTGGTCCATCCCGATCTGCTCGGCCAACAGGACCGAGAAGCGCCCGATTCGCTCGATGTGCGCGCCCGTGTCCTCGTCGCGGAACTCGACGGCCATTGACAGCCGCTGAACGGTCTCGGCCTGGGCGATCTCGAGCTCCGAAAGCGCCCGTTTGAGCTCGCTCGTGCGGCTCTCGATCTCGTCCTCGAGGGCGCCCATGCCTTTTTCGCCGACGCGCCAGCCGATCGCCAGCGTTGCTACGGCGAGCCCGGCGGCGCAGCCCGCGACAGCAAGCGAGGCGCCCGTCAGCGCGACGCCGACAGCAGCGGCGACGGCGAGCAGTGCCCAGACGGGCAGGAACAGGCGTGACGGCCGATTGGGCCCATCGGGTATGCCGGTCAGCGAGCGCGCAGCGGCGCGGCTTCGATCAGAACCGTCCATCGACCCACCCCGGCCGGGGCCGCCCGGCCCGGGGAACGCGGCACCGCTCTGGAGCCGCTGCAAAAAGCTGTGGTGCATGAATCCGTCCACTGAGAACTCTCGCGTCCTTGACCGGTCCGAGGTTCGCGCCCGCTGTCGAGGAGGGACTCGACGCGGCCGCTTTCGCCCTTGATACGGGCCCAGCGCATCTAGACATACAGACGAATCGGCTGATCAGCCGGCTTTCTGTAGCGTGCTGATGTCAATTGCGCCCGGCGGGGCGCTGAGCGTGACGGCCTTGTTCCAGCGATCGAGCACGACCTTGCCGCTTTCCTTGCCCGTCTTGGTGATCTCCAGGGGAAAAGGAGCCCCTGTTGTGGCGACGTACAAGGTCCCGCCCTTGGTCGTGTCATCGAGTCCGATCGCCTTCTGGCCTTCGATCGTCGTCGTCGAACCCTTGCTCAGCGTGCCATGGTCGGAGAGAGCCGTCCCGATCAGCTTTGAGAGGTCCGTCAGCTCCGCGAGCGAGGCCAGTTCGCCGCTGTTCGCAGGGGCCTTCAGCCATTTGCCCTGCAGCAGCTGCGCGGCGGCTGCCCCGCCGACGTGGTTGTAGAAGGCCGCGCTGCCGTTGATGTAGACCGCGCCGTGGACCTGGATCAGCCGGATCGTGAAGCCTTCCTGGGCGATCCTGCCCTTGCCGCCCTTGCCGGCGAGGAGTTCCATGTCGAGCGAGACGGGCTTGCCGGTGCTCCTGATCGTGCCGGCGATGTGGACGGAGGTGGCTTTCGCCGCCGCCGCTTTGGCCGCTTCGAGGATCTGCGGCGGCGACTTCGCCGCGACGCCGTTCCCCGATGAGGACGAGCCGCACCCGGCGATCAGCGCCGCCGGTGCGAGCAGGAACAGAACGGCGACGAGCAGGGGGCGTCTTGGGAAGCGCATCGGGCAACTGTATCCGGCGTCTCAGTCGCGGCTCGCCACTACTTATGGGCGGCAGGCATTATGTTGGTTGGATGAGCGCGGGCCCGCTCCCGAGGCGATGAGCACAGTCGAACGGATACAGCTCAGCGCCCCGGACGGGCGCAGGATCGACGTCGAGGTCTCGGGCGCCGCCGACGGCCCCACGGTGCTGTTTCACCTCGGCACGCCCTCCGCGGGCTTCGTCTATCCGCCGCTCTCCGAGCTCGGAGCACAGCGCGGCCTGCGCCACATCGCCTACTCGCGACCCGGTTACGGGCGCTCCGAGCGCCGGGCCGGCCGCACGGTGGCGGACTGCGTCGAGGACGTCGAGGCGGTCACGGAGGCGCTCGGCATCGAGCGCTTCTACACGGTGGGCTGGTCCGGCGGTGGTCCGCATGCGCTCGCCTGCACTGCGCTGCTTCCAGAGCGGACGATCGCCTGTGCGACGATCGCGAGCGTTGCACCGTTCAAGGCGGACGGGCTCGACTTCCTCGAGGGAATGGGCGAGGAGAACCACGCCGAGTTCGGCGCGGCCGAGGCCGGCGAGGAGCCGCTCGCCGAGTATCTGCGCGAGGCACGTGAGGGGCTGATGGCGGCGGGCGGAGCGGAGGTCCGGGCCTCGCTCGGGCAGCTGCTCTCAGCGGTCGATCGGGACGCGGCTACGGGGGACTTCGCGGAGTATCTCGCCGCGCTGTTCCACGGTGCGCTCGAAGCGGGCATCTGGGGATGGTTCGACGACGACCTCGCGTTCATCGCCGATTGGGGTTTCGCGCTCGAGGCTATCGAGAGGCCGGTCGCGATCTGGCAGGGTTCCGAGGACCGCTTCGTGCCCTACGCCCACGGCCGGTGGCTCGCCGCGAAGATCCCCCACGCCGATGCCCGCCTGCTCGACGGAGACGGCCACCTGTCGATCCTGCTGGGTGCCTACGGTGAGCTGCTCGACGGGCTGCTCGTGCACGGCTGAGCGGCCACCCGAGAACGCCACGCACGAGCCCCACCGGCGAAGCGAGGGCGCAGCGAAACCGAACGCACCAGCGCCGGGCCCCGGGATGCCGGGCCACCCGACGGCCCCGGCTGTCGATGCCGGGGCCGCGAGGGTGGAACGCGGGAGCTAGTGGCGGTGGTGGCGCGGCCGGCGGCCGAGCGAGATCCAGACGCTGACGGACGTGCCGATCGGCACGATCGTTCCCTGGTGATAGCGCTGCTCGACGAGGCCGCCCTTCTTGATCTTGTTGTAGTGGTGA
>DASWFM010000073.1:0-5922 GCA_036394235.1 Solirubrobacteraceae bacterium
GCGGCGGTCCCGATCGCAACCCGAATAGAGGAGCTCTTCCAGCAGCGGCTCGAGCACCTTGGGCAGGACCCGAACGGCACGCGCAAGCTGCTGCTGCTCACCGCGCTCGAGCCCCTCGGCGACGTCCATCGCGTGTGGGCCGCCGCCGAGCGCGAGGGCATCGGGGGCGAGGCGGCCGACGCCGCCGTCGACGCGGGGCTGCTGGCGGATGCGGCCACCTTGCGCTTTCGCCACCCGCTGGTGCGCTCGGCAACATGGCGTGCCGCCACGCCGCAGGAACGACGTGATGCCCACGCGGCACTCGCGATCGTCACCGACGGCGATCGCGACCCGGACCGGCGCGCGTGGCACCTCGCCCGGGCTGCGACCGATCCGGACGAGGCGATCGCCGTGGATCTCGAGCGTGCGGCGGGACGCGCACAGGAGCGGGGCGGCGTCGCGGCCGCGGCGGCGTTCCTCGAGCTCGCAGCGGAACTAACCTCCGACGAGGTTCGTCGAGCCGAGCGACTGCTGTTCGCCGCGGGAGCGCACCTGCTGTCCGGGGCGACGGCTCGCGCACAGGCGTTGGTCAAGCAGAGCCTTCGCCACCTGAAGGATCCCGCGCTGCGCGCGGTCGCGATGCGGATCGAGGGCGCCTGCCTGTTCGCCGAGGGTCGCGGCGGCGATACGCCGGCGCTCCTGTTCGAGGCGGGGATCGCCCTCAGCGCCAGCTCTCCGGCGATGGCGCGCGAAGCGCTGATGGAGTCGATGGAGGCTGCCATGTGGGCAGGGCGTCTGACGAGCGCGACGACGATGCTCGACGTCGCCCGTGCGGCGGCCGCCGTGCCGAGCGACGACAACGACAGCGCCCCGAGCCTGCTCCTGAGCGGTTACACGAAGCGTTTCCTCGAGACCTACCCGGCGGCAGTCGGCTGCTGGCGCAAGGCAACCGAGGCGTTCGATTCTGAACTCGAGCAGATGCCGGTCATGCAGTGGCACGGGATGATCTGGAATGCGACCGGAGAGATGCTCGACTTCGCTGCCCACCGGGCGGTCGCCGGTCGTTGGGTCCGTCTGGCGAAGGAGCACGGCGCGCTCGCGACGCTGCCCGTGGCGCTGAGCGGGCTCGGCTGGTGCGAGATGCTCGCGGGCAGGGTCCAAGCGGCTGAAT
The DNA here is from genome assembly GCA_036394235.1 of Solirubrobacteraceae bacterium. GTDB lineage: Bacteria > Actinomycetota > Thermoleophilia > Solirubrobacterales > Solirubrobacteraceae > Palsa-744. Next base: position 1,151 of record DASWFM010000073.1, read on the forward strand.
CGCTGCTCGTGGAGGCCCTCGAGATATCGGCCTCGACGGGCGCGCCGGCAGTTCCGGGCGCGAACGAAATCCTGCGCCTGGGCATCATGGAGTGGCGCGGGAGCGACTCCGCGGGGGCTCTGAGCGAGGCCGTGAGGGCCGAGGCGATGGGACGCGGGCAGGGGCTCGGCGTATCAATCACCGAGTACGCCCGCACGATCTGCGAACTCGGCCATGGCCGCTACGAGGAGGCCCGCGGCCACGCCCTGGTCGTCTTCGAGGAGGACGTCCTCTACTTCGGGACGATCGGCCTCGGCGATGCGATCGAGGCCACGGTCCGCAGCGGGGACACAGAGACCGCGCTAGCGGCGCTCGCGAGACTCACCGAGCGCGCCGAGGCGACTCGCACCCCCTGGGGGCTCGGCCTGCTCGCGCGAGGCCGCGCGCTGCTCGCCGAGGACGAGCGAGCCGAGCCGCTGTTCGAGGAGTCAATCTCCCACCTCAAGCGCTCCGGCGTGACCACCGAGCATGCCCGCAGCCGGCTGTTGTACGGGGAGTGGCTCCGCCGCCGGCGGCGGCGCCGGGATGCGCGCGATCAGCTTCGCCTCGCGCACGACATGTGCCAGGCGATGGGCCTCGACGCATTCGCATCGAGGGCCCGGATCGAGCTGGAGGCAACGGGAGAGCGGGCCCGCGTCCGGGCACCCGACACTCGCGACGATCTGACGCCGCAGGAGCGACAGATCGCGTTGCTCGCCGCTGAAGGGCACACCAACGCCGAAATCGCCGCGCAGCTGTTCATCAGCCCCCACACCGTCGCGTACCACCTCCGCAAGGTGTTCAGCAAGCTCGACATCAATTCCCGCTCGCTGCTCGCGACGGTGATGGCTGAGCCGACCGGCCTGGCTCTCGTGGCGTGAGCTGATCGGCCGCCAGGAGGCTCGCCGGAGGAGTAGCGTCCTCAAGGACGCCGAGGGGGACAACCTCCCGGCGAATTTCGGAGGCTTGCAATGGGTCATAACGGTCTCAGCGATGATCGCGCGGCGCTGGCGGAGAGGAGCGCGGGGCGTCGCTCGACAAGCGTGCGCGTCAGTCGCCGCGAGTGCTTCAACGCGGCTCATCAGCTGCGAGACCCCGGCCTCAGCGAGGCGGAGAACCGGCGGCTGTTCGGCAAGTGCGCGGGCATGCACGGTCACAACTACACGCTCGAGGTGGTCATCGCCGGCGAGATCGACGAGTCCACGGGGTACGTCGTGGATCTCAAGAAGCTCTCCGACGTGATCATCCGCACGATCATCGACGACGTGGACCATCGCAACCTGAACACCGATGTTCCTTGGCTCGAGGGGCTGATCCCGACGGCCGAGAACCTGGCAGTGGCGTTCTGGGAGAGGCTCGGCTCGGAGCTCCCGGAGGGGTCGTTGCGATCGGTTCGCCTGTGGGAGACGGACAAGAACTGGGCCGAAGTCTGTGAGTCCGGCTGAGGCCGCGAGGCGGCCGGCCGCCGAGCTGCGGACGCGCTACACGGCGGCTGACCTCGACGTGCTCACCGCTGAGGAGGCGCGGCGCTTCGTGCACGCCGGGGCGCACGACCCTCGGCTCGACGAGGGTCTCGCGTGGGAGCTCCTGTACAGACGCGAGCCTGAGCTCTACGACCGGCTGTGCAGCGCCGAGCGACTCCACCCCGGCGTGATCGAGTGGCTGCCGGCCGGGGTCGATCGGATCGTGGAGGTGGGGGCCGGTACCGGCCGCTTGACGCGAGAGCTGCTCGATCGCGGCCGGGAGCTCGTGGCAATCGAGCCCGCAGCGCCGATGCGGGAGATCCTCGCTCGGCGGTTGGAGCCACGCGCCGGCCGCCGCGCGCGAGTCCGCGCCGGCTTCTTCGACGAGCTGCCCGTACCCGACGAATGGGCCGACTTGGTGGTCGCGTGCTCGTCGTTCACCCCGGAGGATCGGCACGGTGGCGAGGCGGGGCTGGCCGAGATGGAGCGAGTCTGCAGGCCGGGTGGCCTCGTCGCGTTGATATGGCCCAACAACCTCGATTGGCTCGCGACCCGGGGCTACAGCCACGTGAGCTTCGCCGGGCAGATGTTCGTCGAGTTCGCCACGCACCAGGAGGCTGCCGAACTCGTCGAGATCTTCTATCCAGACGCGGCCGAGGAGGTGCGCCGAGGGGCGATGCGACGGGTCTCCTACGAGGCGCTGGGCATCAACGCGCCGCGCGACGTGGCGTTCAAGGCGGTCGGCCGGTGAGGGTGGCGATCGTCGCCCCTCTGGTGGCGCCGATCCGAGAGCCCCAGCTCGGCGGCGCTCAGACGTTCCTGGCCGACCTTGCCCGCGGACTGCTCGCACGAGGTCACGACGTCGAGGTGTACGCGACTTCCGAATCGGTGCTCCCGGGCGTGAAGATCGTCGATACGGGCGTCGATCATCGCGACCTGCAGGCGACGCTCTACCGGGCGGACGGCATCCCCGCCGGCGGCGGCGAAATCGCCGAAAGGGCGTTCGGCCAGCTGTACGAGGTGGTCCGCGACCGGGATCACGACATCGTCCACAACCACGCTTTCGACGCGCCGGCGATCGAGCTCGCAAGCGTCGTGGACGCTCCGGTCGTGCACACGCTCCACCTCCCTCCGGCGCACAGCGTCGCCGAGGCGCTCCGCCGGGCTGCTCTGCGCGGACGGCCGGCGACCGTGGCCTGCGTCTCCCGGCATCAAGCACAGGCGTGGCGCCGGCTTGTCCAGGTCGATGCGATCCTGCCGCCGTTGGTGCCGACGAGCGACATCCCTTTCTCGCCCCTCGCCGGCGAGGGGGCGGTCTTTGCAGGCAGGCTCAGCGCCGAGAAAGGCGCCGCCGAGGCGATCGAGATCGCCGGCACGGCGGGTATCCCGCTCCAGCTGTTCGGCGACAGCTACGACGACCGCTACGCCCGCGAGAGGATCGATCCGCGGCGCGGCGATCGGGATGTGCTGATACGCCCGGGCGTTCCGCGAACGGAGCTCTGGCAGGCGATGGCGCGTGCAGCGGTCGTGCTGTGTCCCGCCGGCTGGGATGAGCCGTTCGGGATGGTCGCCGCCGAGGCGCAGGCGTGCGGCACCCCGGTGGTGGCGTTTCGGCGCGGCGCGCTCCCGCAGGTGGTGATCGACCAGGTGACGGGCTTCCTCGTCGAGCCGGGCGACATCCGGGCGGCAGCCGAGGCGGTATGGCGGTCCCCGGGGCTCTCTCGCCGGCAATGCCGCGTGCATGCCGAGAGCGAGCTCGACCTCGGATCGACGATCGATGCCCATGAACGGCTGTACGAGCGAATCGCGGGGGCTCGTGCCGGGGCCGCAAGCAGTGCCTGATCGCCCCCACTGCCTTGCGGGACGGATCGCACTCGTGACGGGAGCAAGCCGGGGGATCGGCGCCGCCACGGCAGAGGCGCTGGCCGGCGCGGGCGCCCGCGTCGTGCTCGTCGCGCGCGACGATCGCACGCTCGAGTCGCTCGCCGCCTCGATCCGCGAGAGCGGCGGGGACGCGACGGCGGCGGCGGCCGACGTCAGCGACGAGCGGGACGTCAAGCGCGTCTTCGCAGAAGTCGCGACGAACGGGCCGCTCGCCGCCCTCGTCTGCGCCGCCGGCGTCCTCACGTCCGCGCCGTTCACCGAGACGACCTCGGAGATCTGGGGGCAGACGCTCGGCGTGAACCTCACCGGCTCGTTCCTCTGCTGCCGGGAGGCGTTCATCGCGATGCGCGCCGGCGGGGGACGGATCGTCAACATCGGCTCACTCTCCGGCGTGTACGCGACCGAGAAGTTCCGCGGTTTGACGGCCTACAACGTCTCCAAGTTCGGAGTCGTCGGCCTCACCGAGGCGATCGCCGTCGAGGGCAAGGAGCTCGGCATCAGCGCGATCTGCCTGAGCCCGGGAGCGGTTGACACGGAGATGCTGCGCCGGGCCAATCCCGAGCTCCGCCCGGGGCTCTCGCCGGCAGATGTCGCAGAGCTGATCGTCGCGCTGCTGGACAGCCCGATGGAGGCCGCGAGCGGAGCGAACATCCCGTTGTTCTCAAACGGCTAGCGACCAGAGATCGACGCGCTCGTCTTCCAGCTGGGCGCGAGCGGGAGTGGCGCGCATCGCCACGAGGCGCGCGCAGGCCGCCATCTCGGAGTCGCTTTCGGCCTCGGGGTCACCACCACGGTCGAGCCCGGCGGCGGCCAGCAGCGTGCCGGCCTGCAGGTAGAACCCGAGCAGCTTCCGCTCCTCGAGGCTTCCGCGGACGATGAACTGGTCCCAGCTCTCGGCATGCCCTACGTACTCGATGCTGTGGTCGTATTGATCGGACCAGAAGCTGTGGATGTATCCGTACGGCTCAGCGGCGCCCAGCATCGATCTCGCCGCGGCGCGACCCTGCTTCTCGGCGTTGTTGTAGTGCTCCACCCTGATCCGGCCGAACACGGGGTGAAGGGTGTTCGCGATGTCGCCCGCGCCGTACACGTCCTCAACACTGGCTCGGCAGCGCTCATCGACGAGCAGGCCATTCGATTGCTCCAGCGAGGTCGCGGCGAGAGCCTCGAGTTCTGGTTCGATGCCGACTCCGGCGACCACGAAGTCGCAGGCCACCCGCTCCCCGCCGGCCGTCACCGCCGCCTCCACCCGCTCCGCTCCCTCGAAGGATGCGACCTGGCTGTTGCTGCGCAGCTCGACGCCGTTCTCGGCGTGGATCGCGGCGATCGCGCCCGCAAGCTCGGTACCGAGCACTCGCTCGAGCGGCGCGTCACCTTGAAAGACCGCCGTGACGCGCACCCCGAGCA
>DASWFM010000074.1:0-6272 GCA_036394235.1 Solirubrobacteraceae bacterium
GATCCCGATCGTCTACTGCGAGCGGTGCGGCGCCGTGCCGGTCCCCGAGGAGGATCTGCCGGTCGAGCTGCCGGAGATCGACGACTACAAGCCGAAGGGCCGCTCGCCGCTGGCGGCGGCCGAGGAGTGGGTGCGGACCGCCTGTCCGTCGTGTGGTGGAGAGGCGCGTCGCGAGACCGACACGATGGACACCTTCGTCGATTCCTCCTGGTACTACCTGCGCTACTGCGACGCCCGCGACGAACAGCGCGCCTGGGACCCGGCCGAGCTGCGCGAGTGGATGCCGGTCGACCAGTACATCGGCGGTGTCGAGCACGCGATCCTGCACCTGCTCTACGCGCGGTTCTTCACGAAGGCGCTCGCGGACCTCGGCCACCTCGACTTCCAGGAGCCCTTCCAGGCCCTGTTCACGCAGGGCATGGTCACCAAGGACGGCGCGAAGATGAGCAAGTCGCGGGGCAACGTCGTCTCGCCCGCCTCGATCGTCGAACGGGTCGGGGCAGATACGGCCCGCTGCTACGTCCTGTTCGTGGGTCCGCCCGACCAGGACGCCGATTGGTCGGACGAGGGCGTGGAGGGGGTGCACCGCTTCCTCGGGCGCCTCTGGCGGCTGGCGGCGGAGACGGCCGACCGCGCCGGCGGGGCCGTGCCCGGACTGGCGGGACCGGAGTGGGCCGAGGGCGACGAGCTGGCGCTGCTGAGAAAGACGCACTGGGCGATCGAGAAGGTCTCCGGCGACATGCGGCGGTTCGCCTTCAACACTGCGATCGCGGCGGTGATGGAGCTTCTCAACGAGATCTCGCGCCTGCGGGATTCCGTCTCGCTGGAGAGCCTTCGCTTCGCTCTCGGCACGGCCGCCTCGGTGCTGTTCCCGTTCGCGCCCCACACGAGCGCCGACGTCTACGAGCGGCTGACCGGCGAACGCGTCTGGGAGCAGCCGTGGCCGGAAGCCGACGAGGAGCTGCTGGAGCGCGACTCCTACGAGCTCGTCTGCCAGGTCAACGGCAAGGTCCGCGACCGCGTCCAGGCGAGCGCCGAAGCGACCGCCGAGCAGCTCAAGGACCTCTGCCGCACCGCGCCGAACGTGGTCGTGCACCTCGACGGCAAGGAGCTCGTCAAGGAGATCGTGGTGCCGGGGAAGCTAGTCAACCTCGTGGTCCGCTAGATGGCCGAGCTGAAGCCCGCCTATCTGATCCACGGCGACGACCACGGAGCGGTCGGCGAGCGCCGGGCCGGGCTTCGCGCGCTCGCCGAGGGCGAGGGCGGCGCGGAGCTGCTCGAGGGCGATCAGGCGACGCCGGCGGGAGCCGCGGCGGCGCTCGCGACGATGACGCTCGCGGTGGGTCGCCGGGTGATCATCGTCGAAGGGGCCGAGCGCTGGCGCCAGGGCGAGGTCGAGCAGCATCTCCTCCCGGCGCTCGCGCAGCTGCCGCCCGACACGACGCTCGCGGTGTTCGCTCGCGAGGAGGCGAAGGCGAAGGCGCCGGCCGCCCTGCACGATGCGATCAAGCAGGCCGGGGGGCAGGTGGTCGCGCAGATGACGGTGAAGCCGTGGGAGCTCGGCCGCTGGGCGCGCGAGCAGGGAGCGCGGTTCGGGCTCGCGCTCGATACAGCGGCCGCGAAGGCTCTCGTGGCGCAGGTCGGGGAGCGCCAGCAGAGGTTGCTGCGGGAGCTCGAGAAGCTGGCTCTCGAAGGGGACCCCGGAGACGGGAGCCCGCGTCAGATCGGCGCGGAGGAGATCGAGGCGCGGGCGGCCCGCTCGGCCGAGTGGCGCGCCTACGGCCTCGCGGATGCGCTGATCGCCGGCGACGCCCCGACCGCGAGCATGACCTACCTGCGGCTGCGCCAGCAGGGCGAGCGGCTGTCCGGGCTCACATACCTGATCGCCGGCCGCCTGCGTGATGCGCTGGCGATCTCGTTGCGGCTCGCCGCGGGCGAGTCTGCCGCCGAGGTCAAGCGCGGCCTACGCATGCCCGCGCGAGCGGCCGAGCGGCTGCTCGCAGACGTGGCCCGCTCGGAGCCACAGCGCTTCCGCGCGGCGCTCGCGACGATGGCGCGCCTCGAGCTCGACACACGGGGCGGAGCGGTGCTCGTCGCCGACCGAGGGCCGATGGCGAACATGGACGAGGACACGATTGCGCAGCGAGCGATCGAGGAGATCTGCTCTACGTCTAATTGAGCGTCCTGAGCCGCGCGGCTCAGGAGCCGGCGATCAGCTTGGCGGCGCGTGACTTCTTGCGAGCGCCCGTGTTGCGGTGCATCGCGCCGCGCTTGACTGCCTTGTCGATCGTGCTGACGAGCTCGCGGTGAGTCGTCTCGGCAGCCTCGGCCTCGCCGCCCTCACGCTGCTCGACGAGGCGGCGGAAGTGCGTCTTGATCGCCGAGGTGTAGCGGCGGTTCTCGAGGCGCTCGCGCTCGGTGCGCAGGATGCGCTTCTTCTGAGAGTGAATGTTGGCCATATCGGTGAAGCGGCCCGCCTGAGAACCTCCCGGGGCGCGCCGCGGAGCGCCGTACTATAGCGGCCTTGCCAGCCAGCGCCGACGTCCTAGCCGAGGAGCTGGCCGTCCCGGCCCCTCCGGGCGGGGGCGGCGTCGCTCGCAATACCGCGATCTTCTCGATCGCCACGGGGATCTCGCGGATCGCCGGCCTGGTGCGGGAAATCTCGGTCGCGAGCTTCTTCGGCACCAGGCCGCCGTTCTCGGCCTTCACGATCGCCTTCCAGGTGCCGAACCTGGTGAGCAACCTGTTCGCGAACGCCGCCCTCTCGGCGGCCTTCGTACCGGTCTTCACCGAACTGCTTCAGAAGGGGCGGCGCAAAGAAGCGCTGCGGCTGGCCTCCACGCTCTTCTGGATCCTGCTGATCGTGCTCGGCGCGCTGACGGCGCTGTTCATCCTCGGCGCCGGCGTGATCATGCCGCTGTTCACGGGCGTCAAGTTCAACTCCTACCTCGATGGGCTGACGGCGGGCCTCTCCCAGGTGCTGTTCCCGGTGATCCTGCTACTCGGCCTGAATGGCCTGTTCGTGGGGATCCTGCAGTCCTACGACCACTTCTCGATTCCCGCGATCTCCCCGGCCGTCTGGAACCTCGTGATCCTCGTGCTGCTGCTGGTGGTGCGGCCCCATTTCCACGGCGAAGAAGCGCAGCTGTACGTCTACGCCGCCTCGATCCTGGTCGCGACGTTCGTGCAGCTGCTGATGGCGGCGGGAGCGCTGGGGCGGATCGACTTCCGGCTGCAGTTCCACATGGACTGGCGGGACCCGCGCGTGCGCCAGGTGTTCGTGCTGATGCTCCCGGTGACGATCGGGCTCGGCATCGTCAACCTCGACCAGCTGATCAACTCGGTGTTCGGCACCCTCGTCTCGGCCGAAGCGCCTCGCGCGATCGACAACGCGTTCCGCGTGTACATGCTGCCTCAGGGGCTGTTCAGCGTGGCCGTCGCGACGGTGCTGTTCCCGACGCTCTCACGGATGGCCGCCGGCCGCCAGGTCGCTGCAATGCGCCGCGCGCTGGGGATCGGCATGCGCCAGATCAACCTCCTGTTGATCCCCGCGGCGGCGTTCATGATCGTGCTGGCGACGCCGATCGTGCGGCTTCTGTTCCAGCGTGGGAACTTCACTTCGCACTCCACCCACATCGTTTCGGTGGCGCTGTTCTGGTTCGCCTTCAGCCTGCCCTTCGGCGGCATCAACCTGCTGCTCACGAGGACTTTCTTCGCAGTCCAGCGGCCGTGGATCCCGACACGCCTGGCGGCCGTCAACATCGTCGTCGACATCATCGTCTCGATCGGCCTCTACAAACCGTTCGGCATCGCCGGCCTGATCATCGGGACGGTCGCGGCCAACGCGGTGATGACGGTGCTGCAGCTCCGCTTCCTCCGGATCGGCTTCAACGGCCGCCTCGAAGGCGCGCAGACGACGATGATCACGGCGCGCATCGCCGTCGCCTCGGCGCTGCTGGCGGGGGTCTCTTGGGTCGTGTGGAAGCTGCTCGACGATCTGCTCGGGAGATCGCTGCCGGCAGAGATCGTGAGCGTCGGTGGGGCTGGGCTCGCGGGCCTGTTCGTGTACGTGCGCGCGGTCCTCGCGATGCGCGTCCCGGAGGCCCACCAGGTCGGCAACCTGATCCGGGGACGGCTGGCGCGGAGTTAGCCCGGCGCGACGCCGCACGCCGCACGCCGTCGCCTCGTGAGTGGCAGCGGCTGGGTGAGCCGAAGCCCACCCAGCTTGCCACCGACATAGATCGCCGCTTACTACATACGTCCCAGGACTGTGTGTTTTGCCTGGGCGGCTTAACACTCCCGACACCTGGACAGGCCGCCGACCCGAAGGCCGGCGCGTAGCCGCGGTTGGATGCTCCCTCGTCGAGTTGGCGATCCGCCGGACCATTAACGCTAGCGCGTGGAGTCGGCTCGTCTCGCTCTCGGGAGTCGCATAGAATCCCCAAGGGAAGGTTCGATCCAGATGACTGGTCAGCAAAACTTCACGGCGCAGGAGTGGCAGGAGGTCCTCGAGGGTCCGCCCGCGGCGGGCCTGCTCGTGATCACCGCGCAGCGCGGCGGCCTCTGGCGCGAGACGGTCTCGATGGCCAAGTCCTACGCCGAAGCGCGCTCCCAGCATGGGCACAGCGAGCTGCTCGACGCGGTCGTCGGCGCGAACCCCAAGGTCGACCACACGCGCTACCACTCGCCGGAGGAGCTCTCCGAGCGCTCGCTGGGGCACATCCGCGACGCGGTTGCGCTGATCGGAGCGAAGGGCACGCCGGAGGAGCTCGAGGAGTACAAGAGCTTCATCGTCACGCTTGCCGAACATGTCGCCGCTGCGCACCGCGAGGGCGACCAGGCCGTGAGCGCCGCCGAGCAGGCGGCGATCAGCTCGATCGTCGACGCGCTCGGCTAGCGGCCGCGAGCGTCGATTCGCCGCCGGCAGCTCGGCCGGCCGGGCCGCTCGAGACACCATCTATCGTGACGCGAGTCCCATGGACCAGGCTCACATCCGCAACTTCTCGATCATCGCGCACATCGACCACGGCAAGTCGACGCTCGCCGACCGCATCCTCGAGCTGACACACACCGTTGCCCCGCGGGAGATGCGCGCGCAACTGCTGGACTCGATGGACCTGGAGCGCGAGCGGGGCATCACGATCAAGGCGCAGGCCGTCCGAGTCTTCTACGCGGCCAGGGACGGCGAGACCTACCAGCTGCACCTGATCGACACGCCCGGGCACGTGGACTTCACCTACGAGGTCTCCCGTTCGCTGGCCGCCTGCGAGGGCGCGCTGCTGGTCGTCGATGCCGCTCAGGGCGTCGAGGCGCAGACTGTCGCCAACACCTACCTGGCGGTCGACTCGGGCCTCGAGCTGATTCCCTGCCTGAACAAGATCGACCTGCCCGGCGCCGAGCCCGAGCGGGTTGCGGGCGAAGTCTCGGAGCTGATCGGGGAGGACCCCGGCTCGATCCTGCGGATCAGCGGCAAGACGGGTGAGGGCGTCGCGGAGGTGCTCGAGGAGCTCGTCGCGCGCGTGCCGCCGCCGCAGGGCGACCCGGACGGACCGCCGCGGGCCCTGATCTTCGACTCCGAGTTCGACCAGTACCGCGGCGTGATCGCCTACATCCGGGTTGTCGACGGCGTTTTCCGCAAGGGCGAGGCGATCCTCGCGATGGCCACGGGCACCGAGGCCGACATCGACGACATCGGCTTCTTCAGCCCCCAGATGATGCCCACCGACCAGCTCGCCGCCGGCGAGGTCGGTTACCTCATCACCGGTCTGAAGGACGTCACGCTGCTGCGGGTCGGCGACACCCTGACTACGCGCGTGAAGTCCGGCGTCGGCGCCGCGAGCGAGCCGCTGCCCGGCTACAGGGAAGTCAAGCCGATGGTCTTCTGCGGGCTCTTCCCGATCGACTCCGATGACTACCCGGACCTGCGCGACGCGCTCGAGAAGCTGGTCCTCAACGACGCTGCGCTGTCGTGGGAGCCTGAGACCTCCGACGCTTTGGGTTTCGGCTTCCGCTGTGGCTTTTTGGGCCTGCTGCACATGGACATCGTCCGCGAGCGCCTGGAGCGCGAGTACGACCTCGAGCTGCTGGCGACGATGCCCTCCGTGGAGTTCGACGTGACACTCACGGACGGCAGCGAGCTGGAGGTGCACAACCCCTCGGACATGCCCGACCCGAGCACGATCGAGGAGATCCGCGAGCCCTTCATACAAGCCTCGATCATCGCCCCCAGGGAGTTCGTCGGCGCGGTCATCGAGCTCTGCCAGGAGCGGCGG